>NZ_RZPQ01000675.1:0-3280 GCF_003999135.1 Mesorhizobium sp. M7A.F.Ca.CA.004.06.1.1
GCACATGGATCGGCATCGCATATTCGATCTCGATCTCGTTCGACACTGCCGGCTCGGCATTGCGGATCAACGCCACGTCGGTCGAGGTGCCGCCCATGTCATAGGTGACGAGGTTTTCGAAGCCGGCGCGTTTTCCCGTATAAGCGGCGGCGATGACGCCCGAGGCCGGGCCGGACATGACCGTCTTGGCCGATTCACGTGTGACGAAGCGGGCCGAGATCATGCCGCCATTGCCGTTCATGATCAGGAAGTCGCGGGCATAGCCTTTGGCGGCCAATTCCTTGCGCAGCCGCTCGACATAGCGCTCGAGGATCGGCTGCACTGAGGCGTTGACCGAAGCGGTCACGCCGCGTTCGAATTCGCGCGCTTCCGACAGCAGCGCATGGCCTGCCGTGATGTAGCCGTTCGGCCAGAGTTCGGTGGCGATTTCGACGGCGCGCCGCTCATGTGCCGGGTTGGCGTAGGAATGCAGGAAATGGATGACCAGGGATTCGCAACCGGCCGCTATCAGCGTCTGCACTGCGTCGCGCATCTCGGTCTCGTCGAGCGGCGTGCGCACCGCGCCCGATGCTTCGACGCGCTCCGAGACTTCGAGCCTGAGATTGCGCGGAATGATCGGCACGAAGCTGCCGGTCATGCCATAGGCCTGCGGCCGCGTGCGCCGGCCCAGTTCGATCACGTCGCGAAAACCGCGCGTGGTGATCATGCCGGTTTTCGCCAGCCGGCGTTCGAGCACCGCATTGGTGGTGGTGGTCGTGCCATGCACGATGAGGTCGATGCTATCGATGGCAAATCCGGTGGCGCCGAGTGCCGAAACCACACCGAAAGCCTGGTTGTCCACCGTGGTCGGCGTCTTGGCCAGATACACCCGGCCGCCGTCGCTTCCGTCGATCAGGAGCAGGTCGGTGAAGGTGCCGCCGACATCGATACCGGCGACGACATTTCCCCGGGAATTGCGCGCTTGCGCCGAAATATTCTCTTCCATCGTCGAAACCCGAAATGCGCGGACTACGGATATGCGCCAGTTTGGAAAGCTGTTTTAAGGGAGCATCTTGACGCAAATATCGTTTGTATACTAATAAATTCCGGACACAAGAGCTTGCCGCTTTGCAGTGTGCGAACAGCCCGCCGGGATCTGAATGGTCCGGGCGTGCAGGTGAAAGTTTGGCGCCCGCGTCCACGGTTGGGCCAGAAGGTTGGATTTGATGAACACCACATCCGCTCTCAACACCGCCGGCGCCCGACCGCTGCAGTTCCCGATTCCGGCCAACGTCTATGCCGAAACCGTCGTCTCGGTGAAGCACTATACCGATCGGCTGTTCTCGTTCCGCATCACCCGTCCGCAGTCGCTGCGCTTCCGCTCCGGCGAGTTCGTCATGATCGGCCTGCCCAATGCCGAGAAGCCGGTGTACCGCGCCTATTCGGTGGCGAGCCCGGCCTGGGACGAAGAGCTGGAATTCTTCTCGATCAAGGTGCCGGACGGCCCGCTGACTTCGGAGCTGCAGAAGATCCAGGTCGGCGACACCGTCATCATGCGCCAGAAGTCGACCGGCACGCTGGTGGTCGACGCGCTGACGCCGGCCAAGCGGCTGTTCATGATCTCGACCGGCACCGGCATCGCGCCCTTCGCCAGCCTGCTGCGCGACCCCGACACCTACGACAAGTTCGATCAGCTGATCCTGACCCATACCTGCCGCGACAATGCCGAGCTGACCTATGGCCAGGAACTGGTCGCAGCACTCGAAAGCGACCCGCTGATCGGCGAGCTGACCTCCGGGCGCGTCACGCTCTACAATTCGACGACCCGCGAGGAATCGGCACGCATGGGCCGCATCACCGCGCTGATCGGCTCCGGCAAGTTCTACAGCGATCTCGGCATCGACAAGCTCAACCCGGAAACCGACCGGATCATGATCTGCGGCTCGATGCATATGCTGAAGGACGTCAAGGAACTGGCCGAAAGCCTTGGCTTCGAGGAAGGGTCGCTGAGCCATCCAGCGACTTTTGTCGTCGAGCGCGCCTTCGTCGGCTGAGACGCACCAACATCTCGAAGTCTATGTTTTTGACCGCACGGTCAAAAATTGCTGCTTTCGCCGCCTTTTTCGGTTATGACCGCCCGCAGGACTCGTGAAGTACGGCTTCACGGGCTATCTTCGGCACACGTCGCTGAATGAAAGGGCAGGAGATGAGCAGCACAATCCGCGAAGCCGATGTCGGCTCGTCCAAGGTGACGCCGCTGCCCGCGCGTGCCGCCGCCAACACAGCCGTTCCCCCGGACCATCGCATTGCGCGCAATCCAGGCATGAAGCTCGACCTCGGCTTCATGGAATCGGTGCGCAGCGTCAATCGCTCGGCGCTGGAACGGCGCGTCGCCAGCCTGACCAAGCGGCGCTCGATAAAGGCCGACAACCAGGCGGCCTGGCTGCTGCGCGCCGTCGCCTGCATGGATTTGACGACGCTGAATTCCAACGACACCGAGGAGCGCGTGCGCCGGCTCTGCGCCAAGGCGATCAATCCGTTCCGCCGCGACATTGTCGAGGGCCTCGGCATATCAGGTGAAACCATCCGCCCGGCCGCCGTCTGTGTCTACCACCCCTTCGTTGCCACCGCCGTCGATGCCGTGCGCGGCACTGGCATCCATGTCGCCGCCGTCTCCACCGCCTTCCCGCATGGCCTTACGCCGCTGTCGACCCGCCTGCAGGAGATCGAGGCCTCGGTCCGCGACGGCGCCGACGAGATCGACGTCGTCATCCCGCGCGGGCTGGTGTTCGGCGCCAAATGGCGGGAGCTCTACAACGAGATCGTCTCGATGCGCGCCGCCTGCGGTGACGCGCATCTGAAGGTCATCCTCGGCACCGGCGACCTCGCCACGCTGCGCAATGTCATGCTGGCCTCGATGGTGGCGATGATGGCGGGCGCCGATTTCATCAAGACCTCGACCGGCAAGGAAAGCGTCAACGCGACGCTGCCTGTCGGCCTCGCCATGGTGCGCGCCATCAGGGCCTATTTCGAGGAAACCGGCTATCTCATCGGCTTCAAGCCGGCCGGCGGCATATCCACGGCCAAGGCCTCGCTCGACTGGCTGGTGCTGATGAAGGAAGAACTCGGCCGGCCCTGGCTGGAGCCCGAGCTGTTCCGCTTCGGTGCCTCGAGCCTCTTGACCGACATCGAGCGCCAGCTCGAGCACCATCTGACCGGACACTATTCGGCCAATCATCGCCACGCGATGGCATGAGACATTTACCCCCACCCCGATCGGCCTTGCCGATCGGGGTGGGGG
>NZ_RZPQ01000676.1:0-3278 GCF_003999135.1 Mesorhizobium sp. M7A.F.Ca.CA.004.06.1.1
GGTGATGCCGAAAACGATGATCGCCAGAACCAGGACGATCAGCGGCACTGCGGCCGGCGTCGAATGCAGGAAATGCTGGATGCGCTTGACGGCCGATTTGTGCTCGTCGAAAGCGGCAACGCTTGTGTCGCTGCTCGAAAGAACTTTCTCGAATTCCTGAGCTTGAGCCATGTTTTCTCCCCGAAGGCTTCAGCCAAACGCCGACGCCAGTCCACGCCTTTCCGGTCTGTCGCCGGGATTGTTCGCGGTCACGCGAGCCATCGTCCACCCGAAGCGGCCGGGGATCAAGCCCCAGCCGCCCAGGTTCGGTAGATGCCTGTCAGACCGGCATCAGCCCCAGCATTTGGCGAGGCCTTCCTTGGTGTCGATGGACTTCACGCCGGTGGCCGGCTTGTCGGTCACCAGGTTGACGCCGGTATCGAAGAAGTCCTTGCCTTCGGTCGGCTTCGGCTTGGTTCCGTCCTTGGCGAAAGCAGCGATCGCCTCGATGCCGAGTGCTGCCATCTGCAACGGATATTGCTGCGACGTCGCGCCGATGACACCTTCGGCCACCGACTTCACGCCGGGGCAGCCGCCGTCGACGGAAACGATCAACACCTGGCTTTCGAGGCCGACAGCCTTGAGCGCCTGGTAGGCGCCGACAGCGGCAGGCTCGTTGATGGTGTGGATGACGTTGATGGTGTTGTCCTTCTGCAGGAGGTTCTCCATCGCCTTGCGGCCGCCCTCTTCGTTGCCGTTGGTGACGTCGTGGCCGACGATGCGGGGATCGTCCTCATCGCCGATCTTGTTGGGATCCTTCACGTCGATGCCGTAGCCCATCATGAAGCCCTGATCACGCAGCACGTCGACAGTCGGCTGCGAAGGCGTCAGGTCGAGGAAGCCGATCTTGGCGTCCTTGGCCTTGTCGCCGAGCGTGGCGGCTGCCCAGGCACCGATCAGCTTGCCGGCTTCGAGATTGTCCGTCGCAAAGGTCGCGTCGGCGGCGTCGATCGGATCGAGCGGCGTGTCGAGCGCGATCACCAGCAGGCCGGCGTCACGCGCCTTCTTCACGGTCGGCACGATGCCCTTGGTGTCGGATGCAGTGATCAGGATACCCTTGGCGCCGTCGGCGATGCAGCTCTCGATGGCCGCGACCTGGCTCTCGCTGTCGCCGTCGATCTTGCCGGCATAGGTCTTGAGGTCGACGCCGAGTTCCTTGGCCTTCGCGGTCGCGCCTTCCTTCATCTTGACGAAGAAGGGATTGGTGTCGGTCTTGGTGATCAGGCAGGCACCGACACCAGCCGCGGATGCGGACGACGCAAACGCCATCAGCCCCAGAGCCGCGGCGGCAAACACGGTCGATTTCAACAGTTTTGTATTGGTCACGATTTCCTCCCAGTGGATCCATCCGGATGCCGGCCAACCGGCACCTGCAGCGCGTCCAACGAAATTCTCCCAGCGTGGACGCTGCCTCAACAGACACCAGCACGAAGCCTCTGTCAATAATTAAATCACTCTTATTTATTATTGACAGCCTTGCTTCGTTCACCCATTCTGGCCCAAAAGCATTGAGGGGAAACGACGGGAGGAACAGGGTGGAAACGGCCATTGCGAGGCACGGTTCGCCCGAGGTGAATGACAGTCTCATTCACCGCGGCACCAACCAGAGCGGCATGCGCGACCACAATGAGCGGTTGGTGCTGTCGCTGGTGCGCCAGCACGGCAGCCTGGCAAAATCCGACATCGCCCGCATGACCGGCCTTTCGGCGCAGACGGTTTCGGTCATCATGCGCGAGTTGGAGGAAGAAAGCCTCCTGCTGCGCCAGGCGCCGTTGCGCGGCAAGATCGGCCAGCCTTCCATTCCGATGGCGCTCAATCCCGAAGGCGCTTTCTTCATTGGGCTGAAGATCGGCCGCCGCAGCGCCGAACTGGTGTTGATAGATTTCCTTGGCCATGTCCGTTCGATGCTGCAGCATTCCTATCGCTACCCGGCGCCGCGCGAGACGGTGGACTTCGTCAGCAACGGCATGCGGCAGATGCGCGGTGCGCTGACGCCCGCGCAAGACAAGCGCATCGCCGGGCTCGGCATCGCCATGCCGTTCGAATTGTGGAACTGGGCCGATACCGCCGGCGCCCCCCGCGACGTGATGGACGAATGGCGTCACCGCGACATCCGGGCCGACATCCAGGCGCAATGCGATTTTCCGGTCTATTTGCAGAACGATGCCACGTCGGCCTGCGGCGCCGAGCTCGTCTTCGGCCAGGCGGGCGCTGCGCGCGACTTCGTCTATTTTTATATCGGCGCCTTTGCCGGCGGCGGCATTGTGCTGAACGGCCGGCTTTTTGGCGGCCCGACCGGCAATGCCGGAGCGCTCGGCTCCATGCCGGTGCCCGGGCCGGACGGCAAGCCGACCCAACTGATCGATGTCGCTTCCATCGCCATGCTCGAAAAGGCGCTCAATGCGCGCGGCACCGAAGCCTCGCATCTGTGGACCTCGCCGGAAGATTGGGGCGAGATCGGACCCGAGCTTGACGACTGGATCGCCAGCGCCTCAAGGGCGCTCGCCTACGCCATCGTCGCCGCATCCTCGATCATCGATTTCGAAGCGGCGGTGATCGACGGCTGGATGCCGAAGGCGGTGCGCCGCCGGCTGGTCGACGCCATCATCGCGGCAATCGCCACGATCGATGGCGAAGGCTTGAAGCTGCCCGCCATTCGCGAGGGAACCGTCGGCATCCATGCCCGGGCGCTCGGCGGCGCCAGCCTGCCACTTTCCGAACGCTTCCTGATCGGCTCGACGACGATTTCCAGGAGCGCCTGATGCTGATCGGAATTCCGGCGCTGCTCGGTCCGGAGCTTCTGGCGATCCTGCGCGGCATGGGTCATGGCGACGAAATCGCCCTTGTCGACGGAAACTATCCGGCGGAACAGCAGGCAACCCGGCTGGTGCGCGCCGATGGTCACCCTCTTATCCCCGTACTCGACGCGATATTGAGTGTGCTGCCTGTCGATGACGCCGTGCCGGAGGCGCTGTTTCGCGCCTCGGTCAAGGGCGATCCCTCGCTTGCCGATCCCGTCCATCATGAGATCGAGGCGATCTGCGCCAAACGGGCGCCAGGCCGCAAGGTGGTTGCGCTAGCCGGCGCCGACTTCTATGCACGGGTCAAATCGGCGCATGCCATCGTCGCGACAAGCGAGCCGCGGCTCTACGCCAACATCATCATACGCAAGGGCGTGATCCATCCGCCGGAGACCAGGAAGCCATGATCCTCTGCTGCGGCGAAGCCCTGATCGACAT
>NZ_RZPQ01000677.1:0-3275 GCF_003999135.1 Mesorhizobium sp. M7A.F.Ca.CA.004.06.1.1
GTCTGCACCCAGCCCGACGGCCGAACCTTGACATCGGCCAGCACGAAACGCGTGCGGATGCGCGCGCCGGTCTTCACCGGCGCCAGGAAGCGCAGCGAATCGAAGCCGTGGTTGACGCCCATCTTGCCGTTTTCCAGCGGCGGCATGGTCTCGAAGGTCATCGCCGACAACAGCGACAGCGACAGGAAGCCGTGCGCGATGGTGCCGCCGAACGGCGTTTCGCGCATGGCCCGCTCCGGATCACAGTGGATGAACTGGTGGTCGTCGGTGGCGTCGGCGAACTGGTCGATCATGCGTTGCGTGACAGCCCGCCATGGCGACACGCCAACCTCCTTGCCGACACTGGCCAGAAGCACATCGAGACTGATCGGTTCCACGCTCATGTCCTCCAGTTCACCCCCGGCTTCTGTGGCCGGAAAATGTCATTCCTTGAACAAGGTCAGCCCATGCTGCACCGACTGTCCGCCGTCTATCGGCAGGATGGCGCCGGTGACATAGCTGCCTGCACGGCTGCACAAATAGAGCGTTGCGCCGGCAATGTCATCCGGCGCGCCGATACGGCCGATCGGAACATGGCTGCCGACGTGCCTGGCCTGCTCATCCGTACTGGTGGCGAATGCCGTCATCCGGCTCTGGAAGGGGCCGGGAGCGAAGGCATTGACGGTGATGCGGCGGCCAGCGAACTCGAGCGCAAGGGTGCGGGTCAGATGATGCACGGCTGCCTTGGACGCGGTGTAGGAATAGGCGTCGTCGGCCAGCGGCTGCGTGCCCATCACCGAACCGAGATTGATCACCCTGGCCGGATCGGCGTCCCTGGCGGCGGCATCGAGCAGCGGCAGCAATTCGCGGGTTAGATGGAAGATCGCGGTGACGTTGACGCCAAACACCTTGGCCCATGCCGAATAGGGGAAGCTTTCCAGCGGCGCGCCCCAGGAGACGCCGGCATTGTTGACCAGAATATGCAATTTCCCGGTCCGGGCTTTGACCTCGGCGACGAGTGCGGCAATGCCGGTTTCGCTGGAGACATCGCCGGCGAAGCCTTCGGCCCGGCCGGATGCGCCAAGCTCGTTCAACTCTTCGGCGACCTTGATGCAATCCTCGCCCTTGCGCGACGCGATCATCACGCTGGCGCCGGCCCTGACCAGCCCGGTCGCCGCCATGCGGCCGATGCCGGTCGCGGCACCCGTCACCAGCGCTGTCTTGCCGGCCACCGAAAACAGCTCGTCCAGATAGCTCATCACAATCCTCCGCGCTCGGCATGCGGGCAAACAGTTCGCGTTGACAAGGCTATCCGAAGTACGGTCATCCTTGCCACTGACAAAATGCCTGGCATGCATGAAGGGTTAGCGACCGATGACGGAGATGAATCTCGGCATGACCGAGCGGCTGAAGCCGATCCACGCGCGCGTCGCGGCCATGGTGCGCGACGAGATCATGCCGCTCGACCATGAATTCCTCAGCGAAGTGGGCAAGACAGGCAACCGCTGGGTCTACAGTGCGCGCCAGAGCGAGATCCTCGAAGGGCTGAAAAAGACCGCACGAGAGCGCGGCCTGTGGAACTTCTGGCTGACCGGCTCGGAACGCGGCTACGGCCTTTCCACCGTCGAATATGCCTATCTGGCCGAAGAGATGGGCAAGGCGCATCTCGGCGCCGAGACCTTCAACTGCTCGGCGCCCGACACCGGCAACATGGAGGTGCTGGAGCGGTACGGCTCGGCCGACCTCAAGAAAGCATGGCTCGAGCCACTGCTCGACGGCAAGATCCGCTCGGCCTATCTGATGACCGAGCCGGATGTCGCTTCGTCCGATGCCACCAACATTGCCATGCGCTGCGAACGTCAGGGCGACGACTATGTGCTCAACGGCGAGAAATGGTGGGCTTCGGGCGCAGGCGATCCGCGCTGCGCCATCTACATCGTCATGGTCAGGACCGGCGGCGATGACGAGCCGCAGCACCGCCGTCATTCGATGATCCTGGTGCCATCGGACACAAAAGGCGTGACCAAGGTGCGGGCAATGCAGGTTTATGGCGATGACGACGCGCCGCACGGCCACATGCATCTTCGCTTCGACAATGTGCGGGTACCGGCGTCGAACCTGATCCTCGGCGAAGGCAGGGGGTTCGAGATCGCGCAAGGGCGGCTCGGCCCCGGCCGCATCCATCACTGCATGCGCGCCATCGGACAGGCCGAGATGGCGCTCGAGATGCTGTGCCAGCGTTCCTTGCGCCGCGAGGCCTTCAGCCAGAAGCTGGCAAAGCTCGGCGCCAATTTCGACATCATCGCCGAATGCCGCATGGAGATCGAAATGGCCCGGCTGCTCTGCCTCAAGGCGGCGTGGATGATCGACCAGGGCGACGCCCGCGCCGCGGCCCCCTGGATCAGCCAGATCAAGGTGGTGGCACCCCGCGTCGCGCTCAAGGTCACCGACGAGGCCGTGCAGATGTTCGGCGCGCAAGGCATCAGCCAGGACACGCCGCTGGCGCGGTCGTGGACGCATCTGCGGACCTTGCGCCTTGCCGACGGGCCGGACGCCGTGCATCGCCGTCAGGTGGCGCGCACCGAGCTGAAGAAATACACGCAGGAAAAGGTCTGAGCGCCGGCATCGTCATCCGGCGATGCCGACAGCCCAAGCACGGAGTGTTCCAATGGCCGTCCCCTCCGAAATGAAGGCGCTGCTGCTGGTCGGCGACGGCTACACCAGGACGCCGAGCGGCAGTGTGCTGGAGGCGATGGAGCCGTATCTCGAGCCGGGCAACATCGCGGTGCCGACACCCGGACCGACGCAGGTGTTGATCAAGGTCAACCTCGCCTCGATCAACCCCTCCGACATCGCCTTCGTCAAGGGCCAGTACGGCCAGCCGCGCGCCAAGGGACAGCCGGCGGGCTTCGAGGGCGTCGGCATTGTCGTCGCCAGCGGGGACGAACCCTATCCAAAAGGCCTGATCGGCAAGCGTGTCGCTTTTGCCACGGGCGTCACCAATTGGGGCTCTTGGGCCGACTATGCCGTAGCCGAGGCCGATGTTTGCATCCCGCTGCTCGACACCGTTCGCGACGAGGATGGCGCGGCGATGATCGTCAACCCGCTCACCGCGCTCGCCATGTTCGACGTCGTCAAGAAGGAAGGCGGAAAGGCCTTTATGATGACCGCCGGCGCCAGCCAGCTCTGCAAGCTGATCATTGGCCTGGCCAACGGAGAGGGCTTCCGGCCGATCGTCACCGTGCGCCGCGACGACCAGATCGCGGCGCTGAAAGCGCTCGGCGCGGCGCACGTCC
>NZ_RZPQ01000678.1:0-3267 GCF_003999135.1 Mesorhizobium sp. M7A.F.Ca.CA.004.06.1.1
ATTCCCGCAAATGGTGGGATGCAATTGCTGCCGTGCGGATTGAGTGATTGAGTTCCACCACAGAACGCAGCGTCGTTAATTGTTATCTGGACCCTCCCCATGAACTGGGATGACGTCCGCATCTTCCTCGCCGTGGCGCGCGCAGGCCAGATCCTTGGCGCCGCCAAACGGCTGGAGCTCAACCACGCCACCGTCTCACGCCGCATCGCCGCACTCGAGGAAGCGCTGCGGACAAAGCTGTTTCGCCGCTTGACCACCGGCAGCGAGCTGACGCCCGCCGGCGAGCGTTTTCTCGACATTGCCGAGCGCATGGAGGGCGACATGATCGCCGCGCGCTCGACCATTTCAGGCGAAGGCGACGACGTTTCCGGCACGGTGCGCATCGGCGCGCCTGATGGTTTTGGTGTCGCCTTCCTGGCCAAGCGCCTCGGCGAACTGACCGCCCTGCACCGCGAGCTGACGATCCAGCTTGTGCCGGTGCCGCGCTCCTTTTCCTTGTCGCGCCGCGAGGCGGACATCGCCATCACCGTCGAGCGGCCGACAGAAGGCCGGCTGGTGGCGGGAAAGCTGGTCGACTACTCGCTCGGCCTGTTTGCCTCGTGCGCTTATGCTGAAGCGCATGGCTTGCCCAAAACCGCCGCCGAGCTCGGCCAGCACACGCTGATCGGCTACGTACCCGACCTCATCGTCAGTCCCTCGCTCGACTATGCGGGCGAATTCAGCGCCGACTGGCGCACCAGTTTCGCCATCTCCTCCGCACTCGGCCAGGCCGAGGCGGTGCGCTCGGGCGCCGGCATCGGCATCCTGCACACCTTCGTCGCCCGCTCGATGCCGGAATTGGTATCCGTCGATGTGGTCGCGCCGATCCGCCGTGCCTACTGGCTGGTCTATCACGAATCGGTCAGGCCGCTGCGCCGCGTCCAGATCGTCGCCAGCTTCATCACCAAGATGGTGGAGCGGGAGCGGAGCCTATTTGTTTAGCCGTGCCGCCTTTTCCTTGCCACAAAACCGGCCAGAATGGCATCAGGCGTGCAGCCGCCGCGTAGAGACGATCCCTTAGAAAGCTGGCGCGGATAGACATGCGAGCCGTTCTTGCCATCCTGCCGCTGCTTTTCGTTTCCGCTTGCGCCAACCCGTGGACGAAGGTCCCGGAGGCCGAGCTGCCCAAGCCGATCCGCTACGCCATGGCGCGGCCTTCGCCTTTCGTCCTGGGCAATTATTGCGGCCCTGGCACCCGCACCGGCGATCTATCGGCCCGGCCGGCCGACCGCCTCGACGCGGTCTGCCAGACGCATGATGCCTGCTATATCGCCCGCCACAACCATTGCGACTGCGACGGCACCCTGGTCGCCTCGGCGAAAGCGATCCGCGACGACAAGACAACGCCACGCAAAATGCGCGGCGAGGCCGAACTGTTGATCGCCACCTTCGCCATTCCCGTCTGCAAGGTCTTCCCGCAGGGCTTCATGCCGCCGCGCGATCCCGCGCAATTGAGCGCCCTGAAGGCCGGAGCGCCCGGGTGAAGGGTCGCGCATCCATCGCCATCGTTCTGTTCGGGCTGGCTGTCATTGCCGGCTGTGCCGGCGCTGGCCGCAATGCCTGCGATCTCCTGCAAGGCCAGAGCGCTTGCGCGCGACCCGCGCTCTCCGCCGAGACAGCTGGGCCGCGGATCGCCACCGCGCAGTTTTTCGGTGACGCCGGTACGAACGACTACGAAAAACGGTTCCTGGCGCTGCTCGCCCATCACCAGCTCGGCGCCATGGACCGCGCCAACGGCACCGGCCCTTTCGGTCACGACCGCCATGAGATCCGCAACAGCGATTTCCAGGCGACCTACCGGACACTGCAGCAACTGGCCGGGCCGGTTGCCGAAACGCATCTGCCGCCGGCCGGCGCCAACAGCGGCGAGGCTCATTTCGACGGACGCTGGCGGGTGTCGCGGCAGACACTCTACATCGATGCGGCTGCGCGGCCCTCGGCGCCCAGGATCTTCGATTTCTCCGGCCTGCAGGCGCGCAGCGTCGAGGTCGTGCTGCGCCAGGCCGGCAAGCAACCGGCCGACATCGAGGGCATCTGCGACGGCACGCTGGCGATCCGTGCCGGCGGCGGTTCACGCACCATCGCCATGGGCACGGCATTCCGTTTTCGCCTGTCCGGCGAGGACGACACGGTCAGCCTGTTTCCGAGTGACGGCCTGAACCGCTGCACCGCAAGGATCCGCTCCAGCCTTGCCCCGGCCGGCGCGCCGCTCACCATTCGGCGCGAAGAGGCCGCCGATCCGGCTCTCGCCGCCTTCGACAGTCGCTACGAGCGTTGCACGACGCCTAACCCCACCGGCCTCGATGCGCTCAGCCGCGCCTTCTATGCCAGCCGCTGGCTGTCGCAGACCTGCGCCTTGCCGATCGGAAAGCCGCGCCTGCTGCGCAAATCGCGCGATGGCTTCAACGCCAAGGTCGAGGCGCTGATAGGGGCGCCGCTGTCCGACAGCGCCATCGACAAGGGCGACCCGGAGCTGCCGCTCGACTTCTCCAGGGCGCCAAGGCTGAAGCTGATCTACCTGTCGTCGCTGGAGTTCAAGGCCGACTTCTCCGGCCGCATCATCGAACGGCTGATCCGCCACCATGCAGCCCTCGGCACCAAGGTGCGCATCCTGGTCACCGACGTGCTGGAGCGCGACAAGGACGACGCCCTGCTGCATCGGCTGGCGGCCGAATTCCCCAATGTCCAATTGCAGGAATATCGCTGGCGGGCGGACCATGGTGCGCCGATCGACGAGCAGATTTCACAACTGCACAAGGTCCATCACGTCAAGATGCTGGCGACGCTTGCCGACGATCCACGGCGGTCGCGCGCCATCATCGGCGGCCGCAACATCCATGACGGCTTCCTGTTCCACCAGCCGATCGATCTGTCGCGCTATCCAGACCTTGAGCAATACGGCAAGACCGACGGGCTCTCGCTGAACTACTATTCGAACTGGAGCGACTTCGACATCGAGTTCGCCGATCCGGCCACGGTCGAAATGCTGGCTGCGCATCTTTCGACAGTGTGGCTGCGCGACGCCGACACCAATCTGGCGCGCCCCTTCTCCATTCCGGTCCGGTCCGACGGCGCCCGCCCGTCAGGCACGGCACGACACTTCATTTCGGTGCCCTACGAGGACGGCCATGCGCTGGAGGACTATTTCGTCGAACTGGTCGACGCTGCCCAGCACCATATCCAGATCGTCAATCCCTACCTCAACCTGACGCCCAAGCTTGCCCAGGC
>NZ_RZPQ01000679.1:0-3252 GCF_003999135.1 Mesorhizobium sp. M7A.F.Ca.CA.004.06.1.1
GGCTTGAACATCCTGACCGGCTATGCCGGCCAGGTGTCGCTTGGCAGTGCTGCTTTCATGGCGGCCGGCGCCTTTGCCGCCTATAATTTCAACCTGCGTGTCGAAGGCCTGCCGCTGGCCGGCAGCATCTTCCTGGCCGGCATAGTGGCGGCCGCGATAGGCGTCGTTTTCGGCCTGCCGAGCCTGCGCCTGAAGGGTTTTTATCTCGCGGTTTCGACCCTTGCCGCGCAGTTCTTCGTGCAATGGGCGTTGACCAAGTTCAGCTGGTTTTCCAACAACTCGGCGTCCGGCGTCATCGACGCGCCGAGACTGTCGATTTCAGGTTTCGCGCTCGACGGCGCCATCGGCCGCTATTTGTTCGCGCTGACCATCGTCACGGTGCTGACCTTCCTTGCCTATAGGCTGGCCTCGTCGCAGACCGGGCGCAACTTCATCGCCATCCGCGACAATGAAACCGCCGCCCGCATCATCGGCATTCCGGTGCTGAAGACCAAGCTTCTGGCCTTCGCCATCTCGTCCTTCATCATTGGCGTTGCCGGCGTCATCTGGGCCTTCGCCTATCTCAGAACCGTCGAGCCGGACGGCTTCGATCTCGACCGGTCGTTCCAGATCCTGTTCATCATCATCATCGGTGGTCTGGCTTCGATCCGCGGCGCCTTCTTCGGCGCCGCCCTCATCGTGGTCTTTCCACTCGCTCTGTCGCGCCTCGGCGGCTTCCTGCTTGGCGATCTCTTCGACTCGGGCGTGCTCGACATGAGCCAGCGCATCGTGCTGGGCGCGCTCATCATCCTGTTTCTGATCCTTGAACCCGACGGGCTGGCGGCGCTGTGGGACAGGGTCCGAAGACGGCTCCTGTTCGCCTGGCAGTCGACTTGAGCTGATGCATTGAAAATGAATCCAATCCGAAAATGAACAAGGGGCCGAACCCAAGACGGCCCATACCGGGAGTATCTCGACCATGACTTTCCTCAGCACAATCAAGGCGGCGGCGCTGTCCGCGGCGATGATCGTGTCGGTGGCCTTACCGGCCGCGCACGCCGACGAACAGTATTTTCCGCTGCAGAGCTATCGCGTCGGGCCTTATGCGGCCGGCGGCACCGGCTTCTTCGGCGGTTTCATCGACTATCTCAACCTCATCAACATCCGTGACGGCGGCGTCAACGGCGTCAAACTGACTTGGGACGAATGCGAGACCCAGTATGAGGTCGAGCGTGGTGTCGAATGCTATGAGCGGCAGAAGAGCCATGCCGGTGCCGCCGCCTGGAACCCGCTCTCGGTCGGCATCGCCTATGCCATGATCGATCGCATCACCGCCGACAAGGTGCCGCTGATCACCGTCAATCACGGCCGAACCGATTCTACAGATGGGCGCGTTTTCCCCTACGTCTTCCCTCTGCTGCTCAATCCCTACAGTGAGACATCAGGCATCGTGAACTACATCGCCTCCAAGGAAGGCGGCATCGACAGACTGAAGGGCAAGAAGATCGTCGTGCTCTATCACGGGTCGCCCTACGGCAAGGAAACCATCCCGATCTATGAATTGCTGGCGCAGAAATACGGCTTCACCGTGCAGCAGATCGAGGTGCCGCATCCCGGCAACGAGCAGCAGTCGCAGTGGCTGACCATCCGTCGCGCCAAGCCGGATTTCGTCGTCCTGCGCGGCTGGGGCGTGATGAACCCGGTGGCGCTGAAGACGGCGGTCAAGGTCGGCTTCCCCGTCGACCATATCGTCGGCAATGTCTGGTCGAATTCCGAAGAGGACGTGATCCCCGCCGGCGACGCCGCCAAGGGCTACACCGCCATCACCACGCAGGCTTCCGGCAACTCCTACCCGGTGGTGCAGGAGATCGTGAAGACGGTCTATGGCGCCGGCAAGGGTAACCTTGAAGACAAGGCGCGCATCGGCTCGGTCTACCACAATCTCGGCATCGTCAACGGCATCCTCAATGTCGAGGCGATCCGGGTCGCGCAGGAGAAGTTCGGCCATCGCGCGCTGACCGGCGACGAGGTCCGCTGGGGCTTCGAGCATCTCAAGCTCGATCCGGCCAAGGTCGAGGCGCTCGGCGCCAAGGACCTGTTCCACTCGATCAATGTCAGCTGGGACAATCACGAAGGCGAAGGCTACGTGACCTTCCAGCAGTGGGACGGCAGGAAGTGGAACGTCGTCTCCGACTGGATCGCGCCGGACTGGGCGCTGCTGCGGCCGATCATCGAGAAGTCCGCCGAGGCCTACGCCGCCGAGAAGGGCATCAAGCTGCGTACCGCCGACGATGCCAATGCTGTGACCACCAACTGATCAGTCAGTGCCGGGCGTCGCGGACCAAGTTTCCGTGGCGCCCGACCTGTTCGGTTTTTGAACCGCGAAAGAACAGCCTATGCCGAACGATGACGTCATTCTTGCCGTGGACGCGGTCCATGCCACCTACAACCACGCCATCACGGCGCTGCACGGCGTCAGCTTTGAGCTCAGGCGCGGTCAGATCCTGGCGTTGCTCGGAGCCAATGGCGCCGGGAAGACCACGACGCTGAAGGCCGTCTCCAACCTGCTGCCGGCGGAACGTGGCCAGGTCAATGCCGGCACCATCCGCTATGAAGGGTCCGATGTCTCGCGCCGCAAACCGGGTGATCTGGTGCGCGCCGGGCTGGTCCAGGTGCTGGAAGGCCGCCACTGCTTCAAAAGCCTCACCGTCGAGGAGAATCTGATCGCCGGCGGCATCGGCCGCAGCGGGAGCCGCGCCGAGATCAATCAAGACCTCGAGCGGATCTACGGCTATTTCCCGCGCCTCAGGGAGAAGCGCCGGACATTGTCCGGCCTGACCTCCGGCGGTGAACAGCAGATGACCGCCATCGGCCGGGCGCTGATGTCGCGACCGCGTTTGCTGGTTCTCGACGAACCGTCGATGGGACTCGCCCCGCTCATCGTCCAGGACATCTTCCAGAGCTTGAAAAAACTCAACCGTGAGACCGGCCTGTCGATCCTGGTTGCCGAGCAGAACTCGGCAGTCGCGCTCAGATACGCCGACCACGCCACCGTGCTCGAAAACGGCGTTTCCGTGCTCGCTGGCGCTGCCGCCGAACTTCGCCAGCGCGAGGACATCAGAGCCTTCTATCTCGGTCAATCAACCCCCGGGCAACAGGTGTCACCCGCCACCAAGCCCGCCCATCTCCACGCCGTTGCCTGAGCCAAAATCCCAAGGAGCAGTGAAATGACCGTTTCGACCGTCAAAACCGACAAGGCTTCCGCCGCCGTGC
>NZ_RZPQ01000067.1:0-14476 GCF_003999135.1 Mesorhizobium sp. M7A.F.Ca.CA.004.06.1.1
ACCGAGATGCGATCGCCGAAGGCAGCCGCCTCCTTGAGCTTGTGGGTGATGAAGACGATCGCCAGGCCCTGCTCGACAAGGCGGCGCATCAGTGCGCCGAGTTCGTCGATGCCTTTCGGCGTCAGCATGGACGTGGACTCGTCAAGGATGAGCAGCCGGCTGTTGCGCAGCATCGCGCGCAGAATCTCGACCTGCTGCTGCTCGCCGAGCGACAACTCCGATACCTTGGCTTGAAGCTTGACGGTGATGCCGAGCGTGCCGGTGATCTCGGCGACGCGCGCCGCCAGTTCCTCGGTCCTGGGGCGCTGCCACCACGGCCCGCCAAGCAGGAGATTTTCCGCCACCGTCAGCGTCGGCACCAGCATCATGTGCTGGAATACAGTGCCGATGCCGAGTGTCAGCGCATGGCGCGGCGAGGTGATCGGCGTCGGTTTGCCGTCGACCAGTATGCGTCCTTCGTCCGGCTGCTGCAGGCCGGACAACATGCCGATCAGTGTCGATTTTCCAGCGCCGTTCTCGCCCAATAGCACATGCACTTCGCCCGGGCGGATCGACAGGTCGACGCTGTCATTGGCAACGATGCCGGGGAACCGTTTGGTCACGCCTTCAAGCGCGACGATGTCGCGCCCTGCAACGGACGATGAAGAAAAACCGCTCATGAAAGCCCAGCACCAAAAAAACGGGAATCGTCCGGAGGGGTGAACGGATCACCCCTCCGGCAGCCGGCCGTGATCGCCTTACTGGGCGACGCTGGTCATCAATGCCCTGACGGCGGCCGCGTCATAGACCGGCTCAACCTTGATCTTGCCGGAAATGACGTCCTCGCGCAGCGCCTGGATTTCCGTCCAGGCATTGTCCGGGATCGCAGCGGTCTTCAGCAGCTTGACCGAGTCGTCCTTGAGGCCGATCGTATAGTGTTTGGTGCCGAACGTGTCGGCCTTCAGGTCGGCAATCATCGCCGCATAGACCGGCTCGATGTTCCACACCACCGACGACAGCAGGAAGCCCTTGTCGATCGGTGACTTGTCGCCGATGACGTCGATGAAATAGACCTTGCCGCCATCGGCTGCCTTGGTCGTCTCGACCGCCTGCAGCATGCCGAAGCTCGAACCGTTGCCTTGGCCGAAGATGATGTCGGCACCCGATGCGATCACGCTTTCGGTGACGCGCTTGCCGCCGGCCGCGTCGCTGTAGGCGGCAGGGCCGATCACCGCATAGGTGATCTTGACGTCAGGGTTTTCCGCCTTCACGCCTTGTGCGAACGCCGCCGACTGCGAATTCCACGATGGCGGTTCGCCCGAGACGACGATGCCGACCGACTTGGAACGCGACACCTTGGCGGCGAGACGGCCGGCCAGATAGGCACCCTCGTGGCCGCTCAGCGTATAGTCGGCGACGAGGCCCTTCTCCAAGCCGGCTGGCGTGTCGACGATCGCCACCGGAACTTTCAGTTCCTTGGCGATTTCGGGCGCCGAGGTGTTGTAGCCGCTGGCATGCGCGATCAACAGGCTGGCGCCGTCGGAGGCAAGTTCCCGCAAGGTCGGACGAACGTCGCCATAGCCGAGGCCCTGGGCCACGACCACTTCGACGCCGGCGGCCTTGCCCGCCGCCTTGGCGGCGTCGATGCCTTGCTGGTTCCAGCCATAGTCCGTGCCTTCTTCGGGCGTCAGGATGGCGATCGACTTGACCTCGCCGGCAAGCGCGCCGCTCATCAAGACACCGGTCAATATAGCTGCACTTACACTGCTCTTAAGAAACTTTAACATGTTACCCTCTCTGTTGTTTTACCAATCAATATTCTTATTGTTATTGCGCAAAAGCGAGATAGACTGCCTAGGAAAAATTACATTATGGAGCTCAGGCAAAGTGAAGATCCGTTATGGCCTTCCGGTGATGCTGGCGTTGTCGTCCTTCGCCAACGCGGTTGAGTTGCACCATGTCACCGTCCGCACCGGCACTGACGGGCTCGACATGGTTCCGTTGACGATTTCGAATGCGGGCAGCGAAAGCCTCTCCTGCAACGCCGACTTCGCCCACTGGTATTCAGCCGGGATCGCAACGGTCGAGCCGGGCAAGAAGACCCGCGTCGAGCTCTGGTTCGATGCGAAGACCGGCACGTTCACGATCCTCAACGACAAACGCGAGAACCTGCCCGTCGAGCGGCTGTGGTGCGGTCTGGCGAGCCGCGCATATGCCACCCGCGTGCAGGTCACGCTCGACCGCACCGATGCGGCGAAAGGCGAGCGTGATGTGTCCTGCGGCATCGCGCGGGACAGCCTGGTCTGCCGGTAGGCGGTCATCGGGCTTTCCGTTCGAACACCGCGCGCCCCTTATTCTTTTGCCAGGAATGCGTCGGTGAAGACGTCGTCCGCCGACAGAGCCGTCTTGAGCACCCCCTGGTCCGTCAGCGTCTTCAGGGTCTCCTCCCACTGCGTCTTCGTCATCCAGCCAAGACCGTGTTCCTTTGTGTCGGGGCTGCTGAACGTCGAGGCGATGTCGGCGTTGATCTGCGCCAGCAGTACATCCTTTTTCTCCGCATAGCCGGGCGCGGCCTTGGCCGTGATCTCGGCGGCCTCTTCCGGATGAGCCACGACATAGTCGAAGGCCTCCCTGTATGCCTTGACGAAGCGGCGTACGACGTCCGGCTTGTCCTTGATCATCGCCTGCGAGGTGAACAGGCCCGAGCCATAGGCTTTCCACCCATGGTCCGCCCCCATCATGATGCTGAGCGAGCCGGGGCCTCCGGCCTTCGCTTCCAGCTCGGGAACCTCCGCATCGATATAGCCGACGACCGTCTGAACCCGGCCAAGCAGCAAATAGCTTTCATAGGGAGGCGAGACGCTGTTCAGCGTCATGTCCTTTTCGGTCAGGCCGTTGGCGGCCAGGAAACCCTTGAAGAAGATGTAGGTGGAGCCGGCCGGATGAATGCCGATGGTCAGTCCCTTGAGGTCGGACGGCTTGGTGAGCTTCAGCGTCTTGGCCAGCGAAATGATCCCCAGCGGCGAGTGCTGGTTGACAGCCGCCAGCGCCACGACCGGGACATTCTGCGACCGTGCGACGGCAAGCGTGGGAAGATCGCCGAACCCGAAATCCGCGTTCTCATTACCCACCAGCCGCATCGCGTCCGGCGAGCCGGACCCCTTGCGGATCTCGGCCACATCGATGTCGTTCTTGGCGAAGAAGCCCTTTTCCTTGCCGACGAAGAACATGGCGTGATTGCCGCGCACCACCCAGTCGAGCTGGACGTTGACCTTGTCGGCCGCCAGAGCCGCGCTGGAGAAGCCGAGTGCGCCGACAAAAGCTGCCAAGGTAGCTGCCTTGATAAGTGACCGTCTCAGCATGTTTTGTTCCCCTTTATGAATTTGGTTGATCGAGTGGGCCTAGGACTGGCTGAATTTCGGCGCCCACGGCACCACGATGCGTTCGAGGATTTCGGCGGCGTAGTAGAAGGCGATGCCAAGCACGGAAACGAGCAGCAGCGCTGCGAAGACCAGCGCCGTGTCGAGCTGGGTCGAAGCGAACTGGATGACGTAGCCGAGACCGTCCGACGCCCCGGCAAATTCGCCGACGATGGCGCCGATCACGCTCAACGTGGCGGCGATCTTGGTTCCGGCCATAAGGTTCGGCAGCGAGTGCGGAACGCGGATCCTGAACAGGATCTGCGTCTGGCTGGCCCCGACCGAATTCATCAGCGACAGCAGCGAGCGATCGACCGATTGCATGCCGGCCAGCATGGAGAGCGTCACCGGGAAGAACGCAATGACCAGGATGAGGCCGATCTTGGGCGCCAGCCCATAGCCGAACCAGAGGATGAAGATCGGCGCCAGCGCGACTTTCGGCACGTTCTGGAACAGCACCACCAGCGGATACAGCGCGCGTCCCAACCAATCGAAGCGCACGATGACCAGCGCAATGGCAATGCCGACCACGACCGAGACCAGGAAGCCGAACAGGATCTCGCCCGCCGTCACCAGCGTCGCCTGCATCAGCGTGCCCCATTGCGCGACCAGCGACTTCGCGATCTCGGAAGGGGCGGGAATGATGAAAGCGGATATGGCAAAGATCCGCACGGCCGCTTCCCACAGCACGATCGTCACCAGCAGGAGGATGACCGCCGGCAGCCAACTGCCGGTCGCCGCACTCCAGCTGGAGGCGAGGCGCGGCTCGGAAAGGTCCGTGATGGGTTGGTCGCTCAAGACGCGCCTCCCGGTTGATGGCTGGAGCGCAGCATCGTTCGCAACTGGACCACCAGCCTGACGAACTCCGGATCTTCGGTGACCGACAGGTCGCGCGGATAAGGCAGCGCAATGTCGAGGCTCTCGGTGATCCGCCCCGGCTTGATCCCTAGCACGTGAACATGGCGCGACAGATGGATGGCCTCGTCGATGGAATGGGTGACGAGCACGATCGTCTTGCCGGTACGCTGCCAGATCTCCAGCAGCGACTGGCCCATCGAATCGCGGGTGATGGCGTCGAGCGCGCCGAACGGTTCGTCCATCAGCAGGACCGCCGGGTCGAGCGCCAGGGCCCGTGCGATGGCAACCCGCTGCCGCATGCCACCCGACAGCTCGTTTGGCCGCTTGTGGGCGCTGTCGCCCAGCCCGACCAATTCCAGCATCTCCTGCCCGCGCGCCCGCAGATCCGAGCGCGACAGCGATTTGTCGGCGATGCCGAGCAGCAGCGAGGCATTGTCGACGGCGTTTTTCCAGGGGAGCAGGTTGGCGTCCTGGAAGACGAGGCCGATCATCCGCTTGCGCGCAGCCTCGATCGGCGCGAGCCCGGCGATCGAAACGCTGCCCTGGGTCGGCTGCACCAGCCCGGCCAGCACCTTGAGCAAAGTGCTCTTGCCGCAGCCGGAAGGGCCGATAAGGGAAACGAACGATCCCTTTGGCACCGAAAGATCGATGTTCCTGAGGATCAGCTGCCGGGCGATGACCACCGAAACGCCTTTGGCGGAGATCAGATCGTCATGGCGGATATGGGCCGGCCTGTCGCCGGCGGCTCGGATGGTTTCAATGCGCATGGCTTGCCGCCCCGCGTGCTGTTTTCTGCCGCACCCGCACCATCTTGATGGCGAAGGCGCCCTTCACACAAACAGCCGACCGGTGGAACTCCTCGAACCGGCCTGCCCTCTGCGCACCATGTGACATTGGCTACTCCCGGCCTTCCAGGATGCGCCGCACCGCGACGAGCTTGCGCGCCCGTTCACCTTGCAGCGCTTTTGTCTGCTCGGGCGTGTAGGCAAACATGCCCTCGCCCGACTTGATGCCGAACTTCGACGCGGCCGTCTTCTCCAGCACCATCGGCGCGACATCGTCACGGTTGGAGAGATCGGCATTCAGGAAGGACGAGACGGATTTGTAGATATCCAGCCCCGCCATATCGAGCAGCGCCATCGGGCCGATGACGGCAATCTTGTAGCCGATGCCCCAGGATACGCAGGTGTCGAGGTCTTCCGGCTCGATGACGCCGCGCTCGACAAGATCGACCGCCTCGCGCAGCAGCGCATAGAGCACGCGGTTCTCGACGAAGCCTGGAACGTCCTTCTTCACCACCACCGGCAGCAGGCCGATCGAGCGGATGAGATCGCGGATAACAGTCACGGTTTCAGGCGCGGTCTTTTCGCCGCCGATCACCTCGATCATCGGGATGATGTGCGGCGGGTTCGACCAGTGCATGCCGACCATCCGCTCGGGTTGCGAGATATGCGCCTGCAGCTTGGTGATCGGGATGCCCGACGTGTCGGAGGCGACGATGACAGACGGGCCGATCAGCGGATCGATGTCGCGATAGGTCTGCGCCTTGATGTCGATATTCTCGGGCACGTTCTCGATCACCAGTTCGGCGCCATCGACGGCCTCGGCGATCGTCTCGACGAAACGCACGCTGCCGGCGCCAGTCCCGGGCGCCTTGATGTCGAGACGGTCGAGCACGCCGCCGGCGAGATCGAGCATGCCGCGGGCGCGCTCGATTGCCCCTGGCGAAACATCATACGCCGTCACATCGAGCCCGCCGCGCGAAAGCCGCGCGGCGATGCCTGGACCCATCGTTCCCAGTCCGATGAGAGCGGCGCGCTTGATCATCATGCCGCCTTTGCGGGAGCAGCAGTGGTTGCCGCCTTGAAAGCCGGCCGGGCGGCGATTGCGGCCACCCAGCGCTCCAGATTGGGCATCGACGGCCGGTCGATCTTGAAGTCGACGCAGCGCTTCAGGATCGGCGCGCAGGCAATGTCTGCAAGGGTCAGCTTGCCGAGCGCCAGGAAGTCCTTGCCGGCCAGGTGGCCGTCGACGATCTTGAGCTGCGCGACAAGGTCCTTCACTTGTTCCTTGTATTCGGCGGTCTGTTCTTCGGGCGTGAGCTTGGCGCCCTTGAAGGCCGCCAGGTAGCCCGGATTGACCGCAGCCAGCAGGAAGTCCATCCAGCGCTCGACCTCGGTCTTTTCGGCCGGCGTGGCGCCATTCAACTGTTCGCCGCCGAATGCCGCGAGATAGCGCAGGATGGTGTTGGACTCCCAGATCACGGTGTCGCCGTCGACCAGCGTCGGCACCTTGGAGGTCGGGTTGAGCGCCTTGTATTCCGCCGTCTGCGTGTTCTCGAACTGGCGGCCATAATCCTCGCGCTTGTAGGAGGCCCCCAGCTCTTCGAGCATGAAGAGCACCTTCTGGACGTTGCCTGATGTCTGGCGGCCTAACAGCTTGTACATGTCGTCTCCTCGCTAGTGTCCAAGGCCTACTTGCTCGCCGGCAGCGGCTTGTAGACGATGGCGTCCATTTCGATCTTGGTGTTGATGACGGCCTTTGCCTCGACGGTCGTGCGTGCCAGAACGGCGTCGCCGATCCCTTCGAGGAACGCCTTGTTGTAGCGGCCGAAATCGCGCGTATCCTCGAGATAGGTGGTGATCCGCACGACATCCGACAGCGTCGCGCCTTCATGCGCGATGACGCGTGCAATGGTCTTCAGCGTCGCCAGCGTCTCTTCCTCGATCGTGCCGCTGATCACGTTGTTGTTCTCGTCCTTCGGCACCTGGCCCGAGACGAAGATGAAATCGCCCGCACGCACCGCCGGATGAAACGGCAGGTTCGGGTTCTTGTTGCCGATGGCGTAGTGGCTGGCGGATTTTCGCGTGCTGTCGCTCAACATACCCCCCTAGAGAACGCTGGTTTCGATGATGTCGACGCCGCGGATGCGATCGATCAGGTAGACGA
This sequence comes from Mesorhizobium sp. M7A.F.Ca.CA.004.06.1.1, assembly GCF_003999135.1. Classification (NCBI taxonomy): domain Bacteria; kingdom Pseudomonadati; phylum Pseudomonadota; class Alphaproteobacteria; order Hyphomicrobiales; family Phyllobacteriaceae; genus Mesorhizobium; species Mesorhizobium sp. M7A.F.Ca.CA.004.06.1.1. The sequence goes on from NZ_RZPQ01000067.1 coordinate 7,206, forward strand.
TGCCGCGGTCGTCGATGGTCACGTCGTTGGACGAGGAACGCTCCGCCCCCTCCGGCGCGTCGGGCATGAAATGGCCGACTTCCTTTGGCGCGAACGGATCGGCGATGTCGACGAGGCGCAGCCCCTGCGCGAACCATGCAAACGGAATGACGGTTCCATTGAACCGCTCGGAGGGCTGGTGGCAGCCGGTCATCGGCGGTTGCGGCGCGCCATCCGGGTCGAGGCCCGGCACCTGGAAGGTCGAGATCGGCAACGGGTTGGTCTCGTCGGTGATGTCGTAGATCCAGGTGAAGGCCGGCGGCGAAGGTCGCAGTTTGGCGACATCCTCGTCCGCCACCACCATGATGTTGCGGCCCTTCAGCAACTGCGGGATCGGCAGGCAGGTGTGGGTGGGATGCGGAAAGCTCGGGCTCGAATTGACGTGCGAGACCAGTTTCGGCTTGGTGATGTCCGAAATGTCGAGGATGAACAGGCCGTGATGCCAGTAGCTGACATAGAGCCGGTCGCCCATGCGCAGCGGATGGTGGCAACGCGGCGTGACATAGTCATGCCACGGGTATTCTTCGCCGCCACCCGTCCACTGGCCGGGTATCCACCAGCGTCCGACCTCGACCGGCTGTGCCGGATCGATCAGGTCGAGGATCATCACGATGTTGCCGACATAACCGTCGGCGGTCGGCGAGATGTAGACGTAACGGCCGTCGAAGTCGTAGCGGTGGACGCCCTTGCCGCCGGTTATCCATTTCGAGATGAGCTTGGGCTGCGCCGGCTTGGTTGTGTCGTAAAGCGCCAGTCCGCCGCCGAAATCGGCCGGGCCGGCATCGCCAAAGCGCTCGTGGTTGATGATCATCAGCCCATCCTTGGCGCGCACCTTGTGCGAGTGCCAGCCGGGCGGAACATCGATCGTGGCTATCTTGCGCGGATTGCGCGGGTCGGAAATATCGACCAGCGTCGTGCCGCTCGGCGGCCGCATGTGGCCGATATAAAGGATGTTGCCATCGACCCAGACCTGGCCGCCGCCTGGACAGTCGACATGGCCGATCTGCTTGGTGTTGAACGCCGAAACCAAATGCATACACCCTTGCTGCTGAAGCGTCGTTTTCGATGTCCACGCCGCCAATCGCGGCGGGACAGTGCTTGCCGAAGGACCGGAAACTAGACGAGGCGGAGCAGATCGCCGGCCTGGTTGCGGCCCCAGCGCTTGTAGAGGAGCAGCGCCTTCTGCGTCGGCGCATCAGTGGCGCCGAAGAAGATCACCGGCTCGCTCGACGAGCCGTTGACATGCTCGACCCAGGAACCGCCAGGTATGGCGATGGTGTCGAACTGGTTCCAGTCATAACGTTTGCCGTCGATGATCGAATGGCCGTTGCCGCGGAACGGCGCCAAGAGCAGGCTGGCGGTCTCGCGCTGCGGCAAGGTCTTCTCGCCGGGGCGCAGCATCTGCACGTAGAAATTGATGGTGTGGAAGACGGGTCCGCCGGTGGTCGGATCGACATAGTCGATGACGATGCCTTCATGGGGGTCGCCATCCCAATCCTTGTGGGCGTCGAGGACCGCTTCCATCTTCTCCCAGCGATAGACATACATCGGCGACGACAGGCCGCCGCCGCGCTTGTGGTCGACGAAACGCGGCATCAGGCCACCCTCGCCATAGATGCGCTGTGAGTAGTCACCGGGATAGCGGGCGGTCTGCACCTTCTTCTCGACTTCCTTGCCATCGACCATCTCGGTGTATTTGTGGTCGAAATGGACGGCATGCAGCGTTTCGACCAGCGGCAAGTCGAGCACCGACAGGTTGACCGCCTGCTCGCCGCCGACGGTGCCATGATTGTGCCAGGCGTCGTTGGGCGTCAGCACCATGTCGCCCGGGCCAAAAACCACGTCTTCGCCCTCGACGCCGGTGAAATTGCCCTTGCCGGTCAGGCCGAAGCGGATGGCGCTCGGCGAGTGCTTGTGCGGCGGCATGATCTCGTCGGGATCGTTCAGGCGGTAGGCGGTGTACATGGTGCTGACCGATGCACGCTTGGGCGCAAGACCGGGATTGACCAGGATCAGCGAACGGCGCTCACTGTCGTCCATGGTCACCAGTTCGGCGGCGCGCTGCAGCAGCGGCTCGATGTCCGAATAGGACCACACGAAGGGAACGGCCTTCGACGTCGCCATCAGCTGCTTGATCTCGTCATGGTCGACGCCTTCCGACGTCGCCCAGAACGGAAACATGTTCTTTGCGTAGAGGGCGTCATAGAGGCCCTTGAGTGCTGCCTTCTTGTTGGTGAGCACATCGTTAGCTGGTTGCGCCAGGGACATATCGGACACCTCTCGTCACGAAGAAAATACTTCTAACCAACTCAACCGTATTCGCATTGGTTTTGCTCGACAATAGCCAAATTGCGAATTTTATAAGTTTTTGGTTGAGGTGCATTTTTGGAAGGCAAATGCCCAAAAATAGGCAGAATAGCCTAGAAATGCGCGAGATACGGCTCGCAATCAGGGCGTGGAACCGCTTCGCCACGGCCATGCGGAAGCGCATGACAGTCCAACCAACGCAGTTTTTCAGTCTCAACCAAAAGACTTTGGTTGTATTCCGGCCGCCTCTATCAGGCCGCCACGCTCTGTTGAGCGCGGCTGCGGATCAGATCCGCGGCCTTTTCGGCGATCATGATGACCGCCGCATTGATGTTACCACAGACGAGGTCGGGCATGACCGAGGCGTCCACGACACGAAGTCCGGCGATGCCGCGCACCCGCAATTCCGGATCGACCACCGATGCCGCATCGACGCCCATGCGGCACGTGCCGGCCGGATGATGCACGGTGATCGAGGTCTTGCGGATATGCTCGTCGATCTCTTCGTCGCTCTCGCATTTCGGGCCGGGAAAGAACTCCGCGCCAACGAACGGAGCCATGGACGGCTGGCTGGCAAGGTTGCGCGCAACGCGAAAGCCGGCGCGAAGCGATTGCCAGTCGCTCTGCGAGGACAGGAAGTTCTGGTGGATCAGCGGCGCAGCGACCGGATCGCTCGACGCCAGCTTGACGCTGCCGCGGCTCTCCGGCTGCACCGCAACGATACGGGTCGCAAAGCCGTCGGCGAACGGCGCCTTGAACGGCGACATGTAAGGCCATGCCCCCAGCGGTGCAGCGGTGAAAAGCAGCTGCACGTCCGGCAGCGGCCGGCTTGCGTCGCTCTTCAGGAATGCCACGACGCCGCCAGGCACATCTCCCGAAAAGCCCTTTCCGGTGAGATAGGTCTTGACGAAATCCAGCCCGATACGATCGGCCCGCATCATCTTGAGAAACGGTCCCGGCTGTTTGCGCCGATACATCAGGATGACCGAAACATGGTCCTGCAAATTCTTTCCGACCTGCGCACGATCGACCTTCGTCTCGATGCCATGCGCCGCGAGCTCACCGCCGTCGCCTATGCCTGACAGCATCATCAGCTGCGGCGTGTTGATGACGCCGCCGGCAAGCAGGACTTCGCGCCGCGCCAGAACTTCATGGCTCGCCCCGCCTCTGGTGTAGGCAATGCCCGCCGCGCGCCCATCCCTGAGCAGGATCTTCGTCGCCATCGCGCCGGTCAGCACCTTGACATTGCCGCGGCGCATGGCCGGCCGCAGATAGGCGGTCGCGGTCGAGCAGCGGCGGCCGTTGGCGATCGTCATCTGCAGCCGGCCGAAGCCTTCCTGTATGGCGCCGTTATAGTCGTCGGTCTGCGGGTATCCGGCATCACGGCTGGCTGTGGCGAAGGCATCGATCAGTTCGTCCTTGTACCGGCAGAACTGGGTGTTCAGCGGCCCGCTGCCACCACGGTACCGGCTTTCCCCCGCTTCCCAGCGCTCCTGCTTCTTGAAGTAGGGCAGCACCTTGTCGAACGACCAATCCGTCAGGCCGCTTGCCGCCCAGCGATCGTAGTCGCCGCGATTGCCGCGCACATAAGCCATGGCGTTGGTGGAGGAAGAGCCGCCGATGACCTTGCCGCGCGCGCATTCGACCTTGCGCCCGCCGACATTGGCCTCGGGCTCGCAGAAATACATCCAGTCGTGGCGGCGCTCGGTCAGTATCTTGCCCCAGCCGAGCGGGATGTGGATCATCGGATCGCGGTCCCAATCCCCCGCCTCCAGCAGAAGCACCGATACGGCAGGGTCCTCGCTCAGCCGGTTCGCCAGCACGCAGCCGGCCGATCCCGCACCGACAATGACGTAGTCAAAGGTTTCGCCAGCCGGCATGCGTGATCCTCGGGAGAAAGACGGTCCGCCGCGATGGCAACCGTCGACATGGGCAGTCAACCATCGCGCAACTAGTGTTGTCAACCATTGCGTACAGTTGTAGATTGGTTGAATTGGTTGAGTGCCGTCGAACAGGTTTTCGTGTCACAATATGATGTCGGGACGTTGAGTCGGCGGTCTGCCGATCGGACAGGAGATTTGGTTTTGAGCGCATTCGAGCCGCAGGTCGGACCATCGGATCTCGACGACATCATCGCCGCGGTCCGCCAGTTGCAGCAGGGCGGCGGCAAGCTTCCGTCCGAGCGCGATCTTGCGCAACATCTGAGCGTCAAGCGCCATCAGCTTCGCAAGGCGCTTGAAGTGCTGCGCCTTTCGGGCGACCTCAAACCGGCGCGCGCCAGGCGGGCGCCGACCGCCCTTCCGAGATATGGCGAGGAACTGGTCAGGGTAACCAATCCGATCGAGGTCCTGGAATTGCGCCTGATCATGGAGCCGGGCCTTGCCCGACTGGCGTCGCTGCGCGCCTCCTCTTTCGAGACGGCGCGGATCCTCGACGCGGCAACCACGCCGGAGAACGCCCCGTCGGGTGAGGTCGACTTCGCTTTCCATCTCGCGATCGTTGCCGCGGCCCGCAACCATCTCGCCGCGGAATTCTACAAGATGCTGCGCCAGGTCGGCGTCGATGCGCGGGTGAAAGTTGCGCGCACCGCAGCCCCCACCTGCCCCAAGCGGATCGCCCACCGCGACGGCGAGCATCGCCTGATCGCCGAAGCGATCTCGCAGCGCGATCCCGAAGCGGCAGAGGCCGCAATGCGCACGCACCTTTTGTCCGTGCAGAGACAGATCATGGAACGGTCGAATGCCGGCGCCTTTGCCGCGTGATCGTATCAGCTTCCGATAGTGAGCCTGTGCGGGGAATTTCAAATTGAAACGTCATTTCGACGTGCTGGTGATCGGTGCGGGATCCGCCGGCTCGGTTGTTGCCAGCCGGCTCAGTGAAGACCGGTCGTGCCAGGTCGGCCTCGTCGAGGCCGGGGCGATGCCGGCCGATCCCGACATCGCCGATCCGCTGAAATGGACGATGCTTCAGGGCCGCGCCTACGACTGGAGCTACCGGACCGTGCCCCAGCCCTTCACCGCCAACCGCGTCCATGAATGGCCGCGCGGCAGGATCGTCGGCGGCTCGAGCTGCCTGCATGCAATGGCCTATGTCCGCGGCCATGCCGATGATTTCGAACCCTGGGCGCAAGCTGGCGGCGAGCGCTGGTCCTATCGGGGGTTGTTGCCGGGCTTCATCCGCAGCGAAGCCTTCACTGCCTTCGACGGGCCGACACGCGGCATGAGTGGCCCGCTGGACGTCTATCTGCCGGACGCCGAAGTCAGTCCGGTCGTGCGGGCCTACATCGCCGCCGGGCGCGCCATGGGTGCTCCCGCCCTGAGCGACCACAACAGCGGCGAACTGGTCGGCACTAGTCCCAATTCACTCAACATACGTGACGGCAAGCGCCTGAGCGTCGCCGACGCCTATCTGTCGTCGCAGGTCATGGCGCGGCCGAACCTGACCTTGCTTGCCGGCCACGAGGTCGAGCACCTGGTGCTGGACGGCCACAAGATCACGGGCGTGAGCGTGGTGTGCGGGGGCCAGACCGGAACGCTCTGCGCCGACCGGATCGTCCTTTGCGCCGGCGCAGTATCCACGCCGCTCATCCTCATGCGGTCGGGCATTGGCTGTCCCGATACGCTGAAGCAAGCTGACATACGTTGCCTTGCCGATCGCGACGATGTCGGCCGCAACCTGCAGGATCATCTGCTGGCTCTCGGCAATGTCTACAGCACGAAGAAGCCGGTGCCGCCTTCCCGCCTGCAGCACTCCGAATCGCTGATGTACCTGCACAGCGATGACCCGACCCGCTCCACGGGAAGTCCCGATATCGTGCTGGCCTGCGTCGTCGCGCCGTCGGCGGCCGAGGGCCTGAAGACCCCGCTTTATGGCTCGGCCTTTACCATCCTGTGCGGCGTCACTCATCCAACAAGCCGCGGGCGCATCACACCGAGCGGGCCTGGTCGCAATGACAAGCCGGTCATCGACCCGCATTACCTCGAAACCGAACACGATCGCGCGACATTCAGGATGGCGTTGAAGCGGGCGCGCATGGTCGGCCATCATGCGGCTCTGGGCGAATGGCGCGATATGGAGATCCTGCCAGGCGCACCGGTTCAGTCCGATGCCGAACTCGATGCTTTCATCGCCAGGGCTGCTTCCACCCATCACCATCCGGCCGGCACGTGCCGGATGGGTCGTGACACTGAGGCCGTCGTCGATCCTGACTTGCGGCTGAACGGCTTCGACAATGCCTTTGTCGTAGACGCCTCGGTGATGCCGGCGATCCCGAGCGGACCGATCAACGCCGCGATCGTCGCCATCGCCGAAACCTGGGCGGCGTCTTCACGGGCTACCCCGTCCTCAGCGTAACCGCGGCCGCGTCCGACAGTTCCCCTGGGTTCCGAATGGCTCTGGCTCCCAGCGATTGTCAGCTATGGAGATGCGTCAGTTCAAACGCGGCTCCGTCCTGGACGCCGGCCATGCGCTGCTCGGCGGACCGGAACATGTCCGCGAACTCCACCTGGTTTTCGAACACCACGCCGCCGACCTTGACGGTCAGGGCATCCTCGGTCCCTTTTGGCGCGAAATAGACTTGCGCGATGCGCGCCCGGATACGCTCGCCGATTTCCCTGGCTTCTGCTTCGGTCGCGCCGGCGAGGAAAACCCCGAACATCGACGTCCCCATGCGTCCAACCAGATCCTCCGCACGCACCGACGATTGTATGGTCGAGGCTATGAGCCGCAAGGCCTGATCGCCCCATTCAAGACCAAAGCGCAGGTTGATGGACCGCAGATGTTCCGAATGGATGACCAGGAAGGCGCCCGATTTCGGCCCCGGTACCGACGGCCGTGCCGTTCTTTTTTCGACCATCGACGTGAAGACCGCTCCGTTCAGGCAGCCGGTCATGGTGTCGAAGGTTGCCGACTTGTCGAGTTCCCGG
>NZ_RZPQ01000680.1:0-3244 GCF_003999135.1 Mesorhizobium sp. M7A.F.Ca.CA.004.06.1.1
TGGGCAACCGGCGCTGCTGGCCGCGCCGGTGCCTGCTGACCGACCGACGTCGACGGAACCGGCGCCGTGTTGTTCGCCGCGGGTATCTCGTCGGGGACGATTGTGTCGGCCGGCGTCGATTTCCAGGTGCCGGGCAGCGGCCGCACCGGCACACCTTCGTGGGCCGCAACCATGAACTCGTGCCAGGCCTGCGCCGGCAGTGCGCCGCCGGTGACCTTCTTCATCGCGCTGCCATCATCATTGCCGAACCACACACCAGTGGTGAGGTTGGCGGTGTAGCCGACGAACCAGGCGTCGCGCGAATTTTGACTGGTGCCGGTCTTGCCGGCCGATGGCCAGGCGAAAGCCGCTTTCCGGGCAGTGCCGATCTCAACCGTGCCCGTCATCATCGAGTTCATCATGCCGACGATCTCAGGCTTGACGACGCGCGGCGCGCTGCCGCCGCCGCTGTCGTAAAGCACTTTGCCCTCGGTGGTCGTCACGCGCCGGATGAAATGGATGTCCGGCTTGTAGCCGCCATTGGCAAAGGGGACATAGGCCGAGGTCAGCTCCAGCGGCGTCACTTCCGAAGTGCCGAGCGCGATCGAGGTGTTGGCTATCAGGTCGGACTGGATGCCCATGCGGTGCGCCGCCTCGACAACCGCGTTCGGCCCGACCTCCATGGTCAGTTGCGCCGCCACCGAGTTCAGCGACTTGGCCAGCGCGGTGGCCAGCGTCACCTTGCCGAAATACTTGCCGCCGTAATTGTCGGGTGTCCAATTGCCGATCTTGATCGGCGCATCGTTGCGGATGCTGTCGGGCGTGCGACCGGCTTCGAGCGCGGCCATATAGACGAACGGCTTGAACGCCGAGCCCGGCTGGCGACGTGCCTCCGAAGCACGGTCGAACTGGCTCGTCGAATAGTCGTAGCCGCCGACCATGGCACGTACCGCACCGGAATCGTCGATCGACACCAGCGCGCCCTGTGTGACGTTGAGCTTCTTGCCGCTCTCGTCGATCAGTCTGCGGATCGACTGTTCGGCGAGCTTTTGCAGGTTGAGGTCGACGGTGCTGTCGATGACGATGTCGCCGCGCACATCGCCGATCAGGTCGGGCAATTCCTCCATGATGGTGTCGGCGACGTAATTCTCCGAGCCGGTCCAGTAGGACGGCGCACGCGTTGCCGGCGCGCTCATTGCCGAGGTCATTTCCTTGGCGCTGATCTTTCCCTCGTCACGCATGGCGGCAAGCACCAGTTGCGAGCGTTCCTCGGCGGCCTTCGGATCGCGTGCCGGGGACAGCCGCGACGGCGCCTTCAACAGGCCGGCAAGCAATGCGGCTTCCGACAGGGTGACGTCGCGCGCGCTCTTGCCGAAATAGCGGCGCGAGGCGGCCTCGACGCCATAGGCGCCGGAACCGAAATACACCCGATTCAGGTACATTTCGAGGATCTGGTCCTTGGTGTGCTTGTGCTCCAGCCACAGCGCCAGCAGCACTTCCTGCACCTTGCGTTCCAGCGTGCGGTCGGGTGTCAGGAACAGGTTCTTCGCCAATTGCTGGGTCAGCGTCGAACCGCCCTGCGAGAAACGCCCGCCCAGCACGTTGGTGACCATGGCGCGCGACAGACCGATCGGGTCGATGCCGAAATGCGAGTAGAAGCGCCGGTCCTCGATGGCGATGACGGCTTCCGGGATATAGGGCGACATCTCATGCAGGCCGACGGCCTCGCCGCCGCTCATGCCGCGATTGGCGAGCAATTGGCCATCTGCCGAGACGATCTTGATGTTGGGGGCGCGGTCGGGAATCGACCAGGTCGTCGCCGCCGGCATCTTGGCGCCATAGTAGACGACGATGCCGGCCACCGCGATGCCGCCCCAGATGGCGAACACGAAGCACCAGTAGAACAGCCGGCCGAGCACACCGAACAGGCCGCGCCGGCTTCTGCCGCGCTTGGCCCGCGACGATTTCCCTTTGGCCGGCTTGCGTTTTGCGGAGGCTTTGCGATTGCTCGGCACGACGCGATCCTCCTCGTTCACCGAAAGACCCGCCGAGGACCGCGCCTGCGGCGGCCCCTCGAAACTGGGTTCGATGCGACTGTCTCTGCGGTTCGCCATGCGCTGTGCTTGATATCCCCGATGCCTATGGCGTTCGGGTTGAAGAGTAGATGCGGCGGTTTAAAGGCGGGTTAAGTCGTGTTCGAATGCCGGCCCTGGCGTTGGTCAACGATGTTGATGCGAAAAAGCCGCTACGCCTTGATATCTCGCTAGAGACCCGCCGCCTTCGCCAGATAGGGCGCCAGCGCCAGCGCATAGGTGGCCGTCATATGGTGATGGTCGCGCCAGACGATGATGTTGCCGACCACGGCCGAACAGCTGTCCTTGCCACATAAGGCATCGTTCATGTCAACGACACGGACCCCCGGCAATGCCCCTGCGGCGAGGGCGAAGACATCGCTCGTCTCCACCTCCTGTCGCGCGTTGACGCATTTGTCGGCATCGGCGGCCAGGCAATCACCGGGATCGAACTTGACGAAAGGCGTGTTCCGAATGGCGATAATACGCACGCCCGTTCTGTTCAAGTCGCTCCAGATGCTGCGCAAACCGTCGATCATTGCCGGCTCCGGTGTGTCGGAATAGCGAGACTGGCTGGTGAACATCAGGTCTGGCCGCAATTTCCTGATCTCGGCGCGAACGTTGTCGCGCCATGTTGCGCAGGCCTCATACGGCTTACCTTCATCCGTCACCGCGGCAAGGGTGAAAGGGCATGCAGCCTTGGTGAAGGTGACCAATTTCCACTTGCGGTCCCTGGCAATCTTGTCGATGGCCGGGATCCATTGTGCTGCGTGTGAATCGCCTGCGACGACAATGGTTCTGGTTCCCTGGGGATCGCCGAGCTGGCAGCCCACAGCTTGCGTGCTGTCCTGCTCCTGATGGCATTTCAGTCGATAGACGATCGGTACGTCACGCCTGAGTTTGCCGAGGGATGGCAGCAGTTGCACGTCGCGCGGAACCGAAGCGTTGGCAAGAAGCGCTGCCGGCCCTGGATAATTCGGTGTCCCGATCAGGCTGATATCGACGTCTTTCCTGTCGAGCGCATAGCCGAGCCCACCCGACATCATCACGCAGACGGCAACGGCGGCAGTGGCATAGGCCAGAGGTTTCCGTTCCGTATCCGACCGCGGCTGCCGGTAGCGCTGTTCGACATATCGGTAGGAAAGATCCGAGATTGCCAGCGTCAGGGCGATCAGCACGAGACCTGCAAGGAG
>NZ_RZPQ01000681.1:0-3244 GCF_003999135.1 Mesorhizobium sp. M7A.F.Ca.CA.004.06.1.1
GCAATTCGAGAACGTTCGAGGCCATCCACGACACGTTGCTCAAGATCGTCGACCGGCTGGGTTCGCTCGAACCCGGCGAGCCGGTCGAGGCGATGAGCGAATTGCTGGATGCGGCACCGGTCGAGCCGAGCAACTGGCGCGGCGTGCGGCGACCCAAGATGGCCGTGGACGCGCCATCGATGGATATCGATCAGCCCCTGCCATTGACTGGGGACTTGGCCGATCTCGATGGCCGTGCCGCCGCCATCCTGCGCAACGAGCCGGGTGCTCGTAGCGATCTGGGCGGCCTGGGTATGGGAACGCGCACGCCGGCCGAAGCCGCAGCGGCTGCGGCCATGGCTGCTCTCGGCTCCGACACAATTGTCGAGAAGAACGAACAGGCGGGCGGCCGTAGGTCGATGTTCGGCGGACTGGCCCGCGCCTTTAAGGGCAAGAAGGAGGCGGACATCCCGCCACTGGCCGGCTCTGCGCCGACTGCCCCGATCCCGAGCGTCGATCTCGACGAACCGCTCGATCCGAAAATGGCCAACCGGCCGCTGGAGCCCGGTTCCGGCGCACCTGACCTCAACGCCATCATGAAGCGCGTGCGCGACGAGCGCGGCCAGCCTGCCAAGCCCAGCGACACCGACGCCGCGAAGTCGGATTTCATCGCCGCTGCCCGGCGCGCGGCCCAGGCCGCGGCCGCCGAGGCCGATGCGCTGAAGCGCCAGTCGACGGTGACCGGACCGGTGAAGGCACTGCGGATCGGCGACCTGCTCAAGGCACGGCGCAAACCGATCCTGATGGGGACAACCGCGATCCTGCTGGCACTGGGCGCCCTGCAACTGGGCAAGGCCTTCTTCGCCGATCCGGCCCAGGTGGCGAGCAACGATGTTGCGCCGATCGTCGCCTCGCAGCCGGTGCAGACCGCCTCGCTCGATGCCGCCGGCCAACCTAAGATGGACGCGCAGCCCGCGGCAGTGGAAAGTGCGCCTGACCACACCGTCAGGCAGGCCGAGCCGTCCGCACCGGCAACCAAGGACGACATGGCCGCGCAAAGCATGATTGCCACGCCGCCAGGCGCCGAGCCGCCGATGGATGCCGCGCCGACCGCAGAGCCGGTTCCCGCGCCCGTCGCCTCGATTACATCGGCCGATGCGAACCCGGCGATGTCCGGGACGACAGCCTCGGCTGCGCCGGCCTCGACCGTTCCGGTCGCCGCGGAAGCCGCCGACACCGACGCGCAGCCTATGGCGACTGAGCCGACCGCCGCTAAGGACACCACGGGCGCGGTTCCGCCAGCGGACGCTTCGCCGGCGACGACGGCAAAGTTCGACATTCCCGCTGACGCCGGCCCTGCCGCCTTGCGTGATGCCGCCGCCAGCGGCGACGCCAAGGCGCTGTTCGAGATCGGCTCGCGCTATGCCGAGTCGCGCGGCGTCAAGGAAGACATGGCGGCAGCGGCCAAATGGTACGAGAAATCGGCGGAACTCGGCTTCGCGCCGGCCGAATACCGCATCGGAAACTTCTACGAAAAGGGCATCGGCGTCGCGCGCGACATCAAGAAGGCGAAGACCTGGTACCAGCTTTCCGCAGCACAGGGCAACGCCAGCGGCATGCACAATCTGGCCGTCTTGTTCGCCATGGCGGCAGACGGCGTGACCGACAATGAATCGGCCGCGCACTGGTTCCAGGCGGCCGCCGACGTCGGCGTCAAGGACAGCCAGTTCAATCTCGGCATCCTCGCCGCCAAGGGCGTCGGCATGAAGCAGAACCTCGAGGAATCCTACAAATGGTTCGCGCTCGTCGCCAAGACCGGCGACAAGGATGCCGCTGCCAAGCGTGACGAGATCGCCAATGCGCTGCGGCCAGAGCAGCTCGAACGCGCCCGCGCCGCGACCGAACTGTGGAAGGCCAAGCCGCTGGATGCGGCGGCCAATTCGGCCGACATTCCCGAATCCTGGCAGGACGGCGCGCCGCAGACGACAGCCAGCATCGACATGAAGAAGGCCGTCCAGAACATCCAGCGCATTCTCAACAAGAACGGCTACGACGCCGGCGGCGCCGACGGCAAGATTGGCCAGAAGACGAAGACCGCGATCATGGCTTTCCAGACCGACAACAAGATGCCGGCGACCGGCGAAGTCGATGAAAAACTGGTCAAGGCGCTGCTGGCGCGCAAATAACGGCAGAGGCGTCGTTTCCACGACGCCCTTGCCACACATTCGCCTGTTAACTGATTGAGATGTTTTTTGTTTCGGCGGCGTAGCGCGGTTTGACTTCGCAGCACCTCCGGGGCAAGAACGAATTGGCTTGTCGGGTCAAGATGCCCGCAACGGTTGCATTCGCCGACAGGCAGAACTGATCGAGACTGACGGGTGGGCATCTATCTCCCGATCGCGGAAATTTCCGTCAATATCTTCGTCCTGCTGGCCATGGGCGCGGCGGTGGGTTTCCTGTCGGGCATGTTCGGCGTCGGCGGCGGCTTCCTCATCACGCCGCTGCTGATCTTCTACAACATCCCCCCGGCGATCGCGGTCGCCACGGGCGCCAACCAGGTCATCGCCTCCTCCGTCTCCGGCGTCCTTTCGCACATGAAGCGAGGGACGCTCGACTTCAAGCTCGGCGGGGTATTGCTGGCCGGCGGCATTGTCGGTTCCACCGGCGGCATCTTCGTCTTCGCCTTCCTGCGCCGCCTCGGCCAGCTCGACCTGTTCATCTCGCTGCTCTACGTCGTGCTGCTCGGCACCGTCGGCGGACTGATGCTGGTCGAAAGCGTCAATGCGCTGCGCGCCACGCGCAGCGGTGCGGCGCCGGTGCTGAAGAAATCCGGTCAGCACAACTGGATCCACCGCTTGCCGCTGAAGATGCGCTTCAGGGCCTCAAAACTGTTCGTCAGCGTCATCCCCGTCCTTGGACTTGGCGCCGGCATCGGCTTCCTGTCGTCGATCATGGGCGTCGGCGGCGGCTTCATCATGGTGCCGGCACTGATCTATCTGCTGAAAGTGCCGACCAACGTCGTCATCGGCACCTCGCTGTTCCAGATCATCTTCACCTCCGCCTATACGACGCTGGTCCACGCCACCACCAACCAGACGGTCGACGTCGTGCTGGCCTTCCTGCTGATGGCGGGCGGCGTCGCCGGTGCGCAGTACGGCGCCAAGGCAGGCCAGCGGCTGCGCGGCGAGCAACTCAGGGCCTTGCTGGCGCTGCTGGTGCTGGCGGGGGCGGTACGATTGGCGATCGATCTTTTCGTCACCCCGCC
>NZ_RZPQ01000682.1:0-3238 GCF_003999135.1 Mesorhizobium sp. M7A.F.Ca.CA.004.06.1.1
ACCAGCCGCACCACCGCATCGAGCAGCACGAGCGCTGCCGGCTCGCCACCGGAGAGGATGAAGTCACCGATAGAGACCTCCTCCAATCCCCGCGCGTCGATCACCCGCTGGTCGACGCCCTCGAAGCGGCCGCACAGGATGACGGCGCCTGGCCCAGCGGCCAGTTCGCGCACACGCGCCTGGGTCAGCGGCTTGCCGCGCGGGCTCATCAGCAGCCGTGGCCGCGCGTCGCCTTCCGGCGAAGCATGGTCGATGGCTTTCGCCAGCACGTCGGCGCGCATCACCATGCCGGCGCCGCCGCCGGCGGGCGTGTCGTCGACGGTGCGATGGCGGTCGGTGGCGAAGCCACGGATCTGGATCGCCTCCAGCGACCACGTCCCGGCCTCCAGCGCCCGGCCAGCCAACGACAGGCCGAGCGCGCCGGGAAACATTTCGGGGTAAAGCGTCAGCACGCAAGCGGAAAAACTCACCGGTTGCCCCCGGCATCGCTCGGTCCGCGCGGCCGGCCTTTCGGATCGAAGTCTTCCTCGCGCGGGCCATCGCCATCGCCATCCTCGTCGTCGACCAGCCCGGCTGCCGCCGGATCGACACGGACAAAACCCTCGGCGATCGACACTTGCGGCACGGCGGCCTGTGTGAACGGGATCAGCACGCCCTTGCGCCCGCCCAGCGTCACATCGAGAATGTCGCCGCCGCCGAAATTGTGCACCGCGACCACCTTGCCAAGCACGGCAGCCGTATCGTCGCGGACTTCGAGGCCGACAAGGTCGGCATGATAGAATTCATCTTCCTCGCCATCGTCCGGCAGCATCGAACGGTCGACGAACAGCTCCGTGCCGGCCAGCGCCTCGGCCGCGTTGCGGTCGGCGACACCTTTGAAGCGCACCACGACCACGGTGTTGGCAGGCCTGATGTCGATGATCTGGAAGGCGCGCCCGTCCCTGGCGTAGAGCGGCCCGTAATCGGCCAGCGCCAGCGGCTCACCGGTGAAGGTCTTCACCCGCAATTCGCCCTTGATGCCATGGGCGGCGCCGATCACGGCCATCTGGACAGGGTTCTGGGGCTTGCTCATGGCGCTTTTACCTTCGTCATCCACGGGCGGAGCAGGCGCGAAGCGACTGCGCAGACCCGAGGATCCATTCCGTTACGGCGACCAAAAAGCACGGCAGTTCAGAAAGGGTCACGAGTCTCGTTCCTGCCAACTCTCTATTTGCAAACACTTCGCGCGGTCTCCACCGCAAAGCTATCAGACTTGTAACGCAGCAACGCTCGCAGGTCACGGCATGGATCCTGGGGTCTCCGCGACGTCGCTTCGCTCCTGCTCCGCCCCAGGATGACGAAGGGGGCGGGCATTTCAGCCAATCACCAAGGTAGTCACCTGCCGCCAATCGATGGTCTCCTAACCTCAGCCGGCTGTCATTTCAATGACGGCTCTTCACCGCTTCCTAACCCGAATACCCGAAAATGCCGCCATGCAGGAATTCCTGATCCCGGCCAAACCCGATCTCCAGGCGGCACGCGAAAGCTGGCTGAAGATGCTGGCCCGAGAGCGCCGGCTGTCGCCCAAGACGGTGGAAGCCTATGAGCGCGACACGCGCCAGTTCCTGCATTTCCTCACCGGCCATTGTGGCGGCTCGCCCGGCATTTCGGACATCGCCGATCTGCGCCCGGCTGACCTGCGCGGCTTTCTCGCGGCGCGGCGCAATGCCGGTGCCGGTGCCCGCACGCTCGGCCGGGGTCTCGCCGGCATCCGCTCGCTGCTGCGTTTCCTCGAGCGGCGCGGCCTCGCCAATGCGGCCGGGGCGGCAGCACTGCGCGCGCCGCGCCAACCCAAATCGCTGCCCAAGCCGCTGACAGCGAGCGATGCCAAGCATGTTGTTTCCATTGAAGGCCAACTGGCGGAGGAACCCTGGATCGCAGCGCGCAACGCCGCCGTGCTGACACTGCTCTACGGCTCCGGCCTGCGCATTTCCGAGGCGCTTGGCCTCGCCGGCGCCGATCTGGCGTCGGCGGCCGACACGGTGCTTCGCGTCACCGGCAAGGGCGGCAAGACGCGCCTGGTGCCGGTGCTGCCGGTGGCGCTCAGGGCGATCGCCGAATATCGCCGGCTCTGCCCCTACCATCTCGACCCCAAGGGCCTGTTGTTTCGCGGCGCCCGCGGCGGTCCGCTCAACCCGGCCATTGTCCAGCGCGACATGGCCAAGCTGCGCTCGGCGCTCAACCTGCCCGATACCGCGACGCCGCATGCGCTGCGCCATTCCTTCGCTACGCATCTGCTCGGCCGCGGCGGCGATTTGCGCACCATCCAGGAACTGCTCGGCCACGCCAGTCTGTCGACGACGCAGATCTACACCGGCGTCGACACCGCGAGGCTGCTCGAGATTTACGAATCAGCCCATCCACGGGCATGAACGCCAGTAGCGTCGCATAGTATCGGTGGCCAAACGTTCACCATTGGCCGAAAGCCTCCCCAACGTCGTCATCCCTGGGCGAAGCAGGAGCGAAGCTCCGTCGCGGAGACCCTGGGATCCATGCCGCGACCTTTGCCATGGAGTGCTGCGGAGCGGAATTCTGCACTGTTGCAGCGTTCCAGAGTCCCGGCATGGATCCTCGGGTCTGCGCCGCGTCGCTACGCTCCTTGCTCCGCCCATGGATGACGAAGAAATGGGCGTTTCCGCTAATCATTGAGTCATGAGCACCATCGACGTCCGCTGAGGGCGATAGCCGGTCGAAGACAATTTCGCAGTACCAATTAACCGTTTTGCCGCTTTTCGGTTCTAGGAATGGGATCATGAAACGCGTCATCGCCATCGCCGACCGTGCAGCTTCCGTGTCGCTGAAGCTGCTCGTCGCGCTCAACGTTCTGTTCTTCCTGTCGTTTCTCGCCGTACTGCTGTTCGCGGCCGGCAAGGCGCATGCCGAAATCCCGACCTGCACCGGCGCCGACATGCTGTCGGCCTTGCAGAAGAACGATCCGGCGACCTACCGCAAGATCGAAGCGGAAGCCGCCGCGACACCGAACGGCAAGGGCCTGTTGTGGAAGCTGGAAAAGCCCGGCGAGAAGCCGTCCTTCCTGTTCGGCACCATGCATATGACCGACCCGCGCGTCACCACGCTGCCTCCCGACGCGCAGAAAGCCTATGACGCCGCCGGCACCATCATCATCGAAACCACGGACGTGCTCGACAAGCAGAAGATGATGGTCGCGATGCTCAAGGAGCCGGACCTGATGATGTTC
>NZ_RZPQ01000683.1:0-3238 GCF_003999135.1 Mesorhizobium sp. M7A.F.Ca.CA.004.06.1.1
CATCATCGTGCCGACGGTGGCGTGTCCGGAAGGCCAGGAACCGGAGTTCGACAGCTTGACCGCAGGCTTGACGAGATCGCTGAGCTGATGCGGGCGCGGGCGCTTCCAGACATCCTTGGCCGGATCGACGACAGCGCCTTCGGTAGCCACCACGCGATCGAAGAAGGCGCTGAATTTCGGCAGCGTTTCCTTGTTGAATTTCGGCCCCATGACGTCGGCAAAGCGCCAGACATTCTCCTCGGCATCGGCCACCGCGCTGGCGACCATCTCCGGTGTGCGCGTCACCTGCAGCGTCAGCACCTCGCCGAGTTCGGCCTTGGTCTGTGCCGAATCGTTTGCCGGCGGCGGCGGCAGGATCATCGTCAAGTCGACATCCTTGTTGGTGACGAAGGGCTGGGCGTCTTCCGCTTGCGCGGCCGAGCCGATGATGAGCAGCAACAGGCCTGCCGCGATCGATGCGTATCTTTTCATGAATGCGATCCTTTGATGAGAGCAGCACAGGATCGCCGGATGCGGTGACGGCCATGTGACATGACCAGCCTCCGGAAATGCAAAAGGGCGCCTCTCGGCGCCCTTCGCGATCACTTGATTGTGTGGCTCAATGCGCCACGCCTTCCCACACCTTGCGCTTGGTGAGATAGACCAGAGCGCCGAACAGAAGCAGGAACACTAGCACGCGAAAACCGGTCTTCTTGCGGTCTTCCATATGCGGCTCGGCCGCCCACATCAGGAAGGCGGAAACGTCGCGGGAGTACTGGTCGACTGTCTGCGGCGCGCCGTCATCATAGGTCACCTGGCCGTCGGACAGCGGGTTGGGCATCTTCAGCGACACGCCCGACATGAAATAGGGGTTGTAGTGGGTGCCTTCCGGGATGACCATGCCGGCAGGCGGTGTCTCGTCGTAGCCTGTCAGCAACGAGTGGATATAGTCGGGGCCGCCCGCGTCATACTGGGTGAAGATGTCGAAGACGAATTGCGGAAAGCCGCGCTCGACGCCGCGCGCCTTGGCCAGCAGCGACATGTCGGGCGGAGCAGCACCACCATTGGAAGCGGCGGCCGCTTCGTCGTTTGCGAACGGTGGCGGGAAGTGGTCGGACGGCTTGCCGGGACGGTCGAACATGTCGCCGGCATCGTTGGGACCGTCATGGATCGTGTACTCGGCCGACAGCGTCTTGATCTGCGCATCGGAATAGCCGAGGTCCGACAGCGTGCGGAACGCCACCATGTTCATCGAATGGCAGGCCGCGCAGACTTCCTTGTAGACCTTGAGGCCTCGCTGCAGCTGCGCCTTGTCATAGGTGCCAAACGGGCCGGTGAAGCTCCAGTCCATTTCCTTCGGCTCGTGGATCGGGAAATGCGTCGGCGCGGCGGCGTTGTGCGCCTCTTCGGCGGCGATCGCCCAAGTGCCTGCCGACCCGATGCCGACGGCCACGAGGCCGACCAGCGCCAGCGAGGTGAGAATCTTTTTCATGCCAAATCCCCTTAGATTCTCTACCCGCTCAGCCTTTGGTTTCCGGCGCCGCCGTAGCGCCCGCCGGATGTCCGCTGCCGCCCTTGTTCTTCTCGAGGACCGCCTCGGTGATCGAGTTCGGCAGCCGTCGCGGCGTCTCGATCAGGCCGAGCACCGGCAGCGCGATCAGGAAGAAGGCGAAGTAGAACAATGTCGCCATCTGCGCCATGAACACATAGCTGCCTTCGGCCGGCTGCGAGCCCAGCCAGCCAAGCAGGATGGCATCGGCCACGAACAGCCAGAAGAACAGCTTGTACCAGGGCCGGTAAACGGCCGAGCGTACCTTCGAAGTGTCGAGCCACGGCACCAGGAACAACATGACGATGGCGCCGAACATGCACAGCACGCCGCCGAGCTTGGAGTTGATCGGCCCGACATTGAAGGTGATGGCGCGCAGGATCGCGTAGAACGGCAGGAAGTACCATTCGGGCACGATGTGGGCCGGCGTCTTCAGCGGGTTGGCGACGATGTAGTTGTCGGGATGGCCGAGATAGTTCGGCAGGTAGAAGACGAAATAGGCGAAGAAGAACAGGAACACGATCATGCCGAACGCGTCCTTGATGGTCGCGTAGGGGGTGAAGGCGACAGTGTCGGTCTTCGACTTGACCTCGATACCCGTCGGGTTCGACTGGCCCACGACATGCAGCGCCCAGATGTGCAAAACGACGACGCCGGCAATCATGAACGGCAACAGATAGTGCAGCGCAAAGAAGCGGTTCAGCGTCGGGTTGTCGACGGCAAAGCCGCCGAGCAGCAGCTGCTGGATCCAGTCGCCGACCAGCGGAATGGCGCTGAAGAAACCCGTGATGACGGTGGCACCCCAGAAGCTCATCTGGCCCCATGGCAGCACGTAGCCCATGAAGCCGGTCGCCATCATCAGGAGATAGATGATGCAGCCGAGGATCCACAGCAGCTCGCGCGGCGCCTTGTAGGAGCCGTAATATAGGCCACGGAAGATGTGGATGTAGACGGCGACGAAGAAGAACGAGGCGCCGTTCGAATGCATGTAGCGCAGCAGCCAGCCCGAATTCACGTCGCGCATGATCTTCTCGACCGAGCCGAAGGCGAGATTGGTGTCGGCCGTGTAGTGCATGGCCAGCACGATGCCGGTCAGGATCTGCGCCACCAGCATGATCGACAGGATGCCGCCAAACGTCCAAGCGTAGTTGAGGTTGCGCGGCACCGGATAGGCGACGAAGCTGTCATAGACCAGCCGCGGCAGCGGCATGCGGGCGTCAAACCAGCGTCCGAGACCGGTTTTGGGCGTATAGGTCGAGTGTCCCTCGCTCATCGAAATGTCCCCTGCCTCAACCGATAAGGATCTTGGTATCGGAAATGAACTTGAATACCGGCACCGCCATGTTCTCAGGCGCCGGGCCTTGGCGGATGCGTCCGGCCGTGTCGTAGACCGAGCCGTGGCAAGGGCAGAACCAGCCGCCGAAATCGCCTTCCTGGCCGAGCGGAATGCAGCCGAGATGGGTACAGACCTGAACCATCACCATCCAGGCTTCCTTGCCGGGCGTGGTGCGATTGGCGTCGGTCGCCGGTGCATCGGCCGGCAGATTGGCGTTGCGGGCGATCGGGTCCTTGAGATCGGCCAGCTTGACGGCCTCGCCGTCCTTCATTTCCTGTTCGGTGCGGTTGCGGACCACGACCGGCTTGCCGCGCCATTTGACGATCAGCGACATGCCCGGCGTCAGCGAGGCGACGTCGACTTCGACGGACGCG
>NZ_RZPQ01000684.1:0-3238 GCF_003999135.1 Mesorhizobium sp. M7A.F.Ca.CA.004.06.1.1
GTATTTCTGCAGCAAGGTCGGCGGCAGCTGGAAGATATCAGGCTTCGTCGGCTACATGCCGCATCCGCTCGGTAGCTAGAACCACCGATCACCAGAGCGCAGGATGGGTCGGGCCGAACGTGCGGCCCGGCACCGCGGCCGCCATCAGCGCGCCGTTGAACAGCGATGGCGGATGCAAGGCGCCGCATTCCATCAAACGCATCGCCAGACATTGGCAATGCCTTTTGCGCCCATTCTTACGAATTTGTATGCCGCCGGACAGGCCGGTGTGAACTCGTTTGTTTACGATGCGCGGGGCGGATCGCAACCGCCCCGCCGCAACCATCGACCTCTGGACTTCAGCCATGCTCGCGCCCAACAGGCAACAACCCGCCGCACCGAGCCACAACAGGGTTCCCGACGTCACCCTCGACTTCTGGCTGGTCAAGCTGATGGCGGTCACCACGGGCGAGACCGCGGCGGATTATCTTGCCGACACGATCGGGCTTGGGCTGACCGTCACCTCGCTGATCATGACCGGCATCCTGATCGCGGCCCTTGTCCTGCAGTTTACGCGGAAATGCTATGTGCCGTGGGCTTATTGGCCGGCGGTGGTGCTGATCAGCATCGTCGGCACGCTGGTGACGGACAGCCTCGTCGACAGTTTCGGCGTGCGCCTGCAGACGGCAACCATCGCCTTCTCGGTCGCGCTCGCCGCGACATTCGCGGTCTGGTACGCCAGCGAAAGGACGCTGTCGATCCACACCATCTTCACCACCAGGCGCGAGATCTTCTACTGGCTGGCGATCCTCTTGACCTTCGCGCTCGGCACCGCCGCCGGCGACCTCGTCGCCGAAAGCTTCGACATGGGCTACCTCACGACGGGGCTGCTGTTCGGCGGTGCCATCGCGCTGATAGCGCTCGCCTACTGGCTGCTGCATCTCGACGGCATCCTGGCCTTCTGGCTCGCCTATATCCTGACACGGCCGCTTGGCGCCTCCTTCGGCGACCTGCTGTCGCGATCGGCCAGGCACGGCGGCCTGGGTCTCGGCACCATCTTCACCAGCCTGCTCTTCCTTGGCTGTATCTTTGCGCTTGTCCTGCACATGACCCTGAAGGAGGCAACCGACGAGGCCGATGAACTGTTGCTGGACCTGGACTGAAGCCTTGGCCTCGTCATCCGCGCGCGGAGCAAGGAGCGTAGCGACGCAGCGCGGACCCGACGATGACGAAGTTGGGAGAAGCCGCTCCGAATGCCTGCGCCTTCGTGACATCCTAGGAACAAGCCCGTGCCGGTGATAGCCTCTCCATCTCGGCAACGGACCGGACCTTTCATGCGACTGCTTCTCGTCGAGGACGACCACAGGACGGCCGACTATATCGTCAGGGGACTGACCGAGGCCGGCCATGTCTGCGACCTCCTTCGCAACGGACATGACGCGCTGTTCGCGGCGACCCGGGGCAATTACGACGTGATCGTCGCCGACCGGATGATCCCCGGCCTCGACGGCCTGTCGATGATCAAGGCGGTGCGCGCCGCGGGCGTACGGACGCCCACGATCTTTCTCACCTCCGTCGGCGGCATCGACGATCGCGTCGAGGGGCTGGAGGCCGGCGGCGACGACTATCTGGTCAAGCCCTTCGCCTTTTCCGAACTTCTCGCCCGCATCAACGCGCTTGGCCGGCGGCCGGCGGCGCAGGAGCAGAAAACCGTCCTGCGGGTCGCCGACCTCGAAATGGACCTGATCATGCGGCGGGTCACGAGGCGGGGCCAGCCGATCGACCTGCAGCCGCGGGAATTCAGCCTGCTGGAAGTGCTGATGCGCGGCGAAGGCCGCGTCATCACCCGCACCATGCTTCTGGAGCGCGTCTGGGATTTTCATTTCGATCCCAGGACCAGCGTCGTCGAGACCCATATCAGCCGGCTGCGGGCCAAGGTCGACAAGCCCTTCGAAACCCAGCTCATCCACACCGTCCGCAACACCGGCTACAGCCTGCACGCGCCGTCATGACCGGAACATGGTCCCGCCTGCTGCGCAGCACGCCGTTCCGGCTGGCTCTGACCTTCGCCTTCCTGTTCGTGCTGGCCTTCGTCCTGTCGGGCGCCATCGTCTACCAGATGATGAGCGCCGATCTTGCCGAGCGGCTCGACGACACCATCAAGGAGACCTACGCGGTCGTCGCCGCGACCTATGCCGAGAACGATCTCAAGGAGCTGGTTGAGACCGTCGGCAGCCACTCCCTGCGCAGCCTCAAAAAGGAGCAGCTGTTTTCGCTGACCGACGCGACGGGCAATCGCCTGGCCGGCAACTTCACCGCGGCAGGGCTTCCCGACGGTTTCTCGATGTTCGACACCGAAATGCCCGGCGTGCCGCCCGGCGCCGAGTACCGCGCCTATTCCGGCCCCGTCGGCGGCAACACCCTGACCGTCGCCTTCAGCCTTTCCGAGACGGAGGAGCTGGAGAGGATCGTGCTGATGAGCTTTGGCTGGGGAACCCTGATCATCACCGGGCTGGCGGTCGCCGGCGGCGCCCTGCTGGCCTCGCGGGTCCAGCGCCGTCTCGACGGCATTGCCGCCACCATGGTGGATGTCTCGCATGGACGGCTGGACACCCGCATTCCGCTGACCGGCAAGGGCGACGACATCGACATCGTCTCCAGCCAGGTCAATGCCGCGCTCGACCGCCTGTCGGCACTGGTCGAAGGCATGAAACAGGTCAGCGCCAACATCGCCCACGACCTGAAGACGCCGCTCAACCGGCTGCAGATGATCCTCGACACCGCGTCCGAAAAGAACCTGTCAGGTCAAAAGGTCGCCCGCGAACTGGCCGAGGCGCATGCCGAAAGCCTGCAGATCAACGAGACCTTCGATGCGCTGCTGCGCATCGCGCAGATCGAAGCCGGCGCCCGCCGGGCGCGGTTCACCGATGTCGATCTGGGCGAGGTGCTGCAGACCATCGCCGAGATCTATGCCGATGTTGCCGAGGACGACGGAAAGTCGCTGTCGTTGGCGCAACCACCGGAAACGACGGACCGGATCCATGGCGATCGCGAGCTGTTGACGCAGATGTTCGCCAATCTGGTCGAGAACGCGCTGCGCCATTGTCCATCGGGCACGACGATAAAGCTGTCGGTGGGGCGCCAGGACGAACGCGTCGTTGCCGGCGTCGCCGACAACGGTCCCGGCATTCCCGCCGACGAACATGAAAAAGTGTTTCAGCGGCTTTATCGGCTGGACCATAGCCGGTCGACATGGGGC
>NZ_RZPQ01000685.1:0-3226 GCF_003999135.1 Mesorhizobium sp. M7A.F.Ca.CA.004.06.1.1
ATCGAAAACTGCCCCTTCGTCTTCGACACGAGCGGCTTCTGGCTGCGGCCGGAAGGCCAGCTCTTCCTGTGCGGTATTCCGCCGGTGCGCGAGAACGAGCCGGACGATTTTGGCCTGGATGTGGATTACGACCTGTTCGACGAGTTGATCTGGCCGGCGCTCGCCCATCGCGTGCCCGGGTTTGAGCAATTGCGCATGCTGCGCGCCTGGGCGGGGCTCTACGAATACAACACCTTCGACCACAGCGGCATCATCGGCCGGCATCCCGAGGTTTCGAACTTTGTCCTGGCTACCGGCTTCAGCGGCCACGGCATGATGCATGCAGCGGCGACCGGGTCGGGCGTCAGTGATCTCATTGCCTATGGCGAGTACCGCTCTGTCGACCTGTCGGCCTTCCGCTACGAACGGATCGCTGGCAATCAACCTATCGAGGAACATGTCTACTGAAGCGAAACGGGCGACATGGCATCGCGGTGACAACGGTGCTATGCGTCCACTTCTTCAATCAACACGGCGCCAGTCAACAAACACGGCGGCCGCCTCAGGCTGATTCATGCTCGTACAGAAGAAAACCATCTCGACCCAGGTCGCCGATGCCATCAGGCAGAAGATCCTGATCGGCGAATACGAGGCCAACTTTCAGCTGCGGCAGGAGCATCTGGCCACCGAGTTCGGCGTCAGCCGAATTCCGGTGCGAGAGGCGCTGCATCAGCTTCATTCGGAAGGCTTCGTCACGCTGGTTTCCCACAAGGGCGCCGTCGTCACCTCCATTTCCCTGGACGAGATCCTCGAGCTCTACGAATTGCGGGCCCGGATCGAAACATGGCTACTGGCCCTCGCCATTCCAAGGATGACGGAGGCCGACCTCGCGCTGGCCCGCGAGCGTGCAAAGCAGCACCAGGAGCAGGGCAAGACCGGCGAGTATTCGAACCAGCTCAACTGGAACTTCCACGCCGCGCTCTACGCGCCGTCCGGCCGCAAGGCGACGATCGAACTGGTCGGGCGCATCTATCAGCAGCTGGAACGCTACACGCGCATGATGGTGACGCTCACCGAGATCCAGGCACAGTCCGACCGCGACCACTGGCAACTCATCGACCTGTGCGAAGCCAAGGATACGCTGCGCGCCGTCGGCCTTTTGGAAATGCATATCATCACCAGCGGCAAATTCCTGGTCGACCGGCTTGAGGAATTGCGGGGCAGCTGATCAGTCGCCCCGTCTCCTTGTCCAGCCCCAATCCTTCGCGCGAAGATCATTTGCCGGGCAGATTGGTCGCCCGGGTCAGCAGGATCACGCCCGCCTTGTCGGCCGTATCGTAATAGGTGAAGCCGGTGCGGTTTTCCCGGCGCCCGCGCATCAGCACGGGAAGCCCGTCGTCCTGCGCCTTGGCCTCGGCTGCATCCGCATCACGAACCTCGAAGCCGATATGGAAGACGCCTTCACCCTTGCCATTGAGATGAATCCGCTGCGGTGAAGGATCGCCGTTCGGCTCGCACAGTTGCAGCTGAACGTTCGGCAAGTTGCAAATCCGGTATTGCATCGCCTTGAAACCCTCGGGGCTTGGGACCTGGAGTTCTTCGTATTCGGCCAGCGGCGGATAGGACTCCCATGGCCCGATGCCGATGGAGTCATAATAGGCCTGCGCCTTGTCGATATCGTGCACGACGATGCAGATGTGATGCAGCTTGTCGAAATTGCCCATGTCGTCACTCCCCATTCTTCTCACTCCTTGATCGGGACCGTATAGTTCAGAACGCGGCGCCCCCCGTCGGGGTAGATCGTCTCGCCGGTGATGTAGGAAGCGTCGTCGCTGGCCAGGAATGCCACGACCGAGGCGATCTCGGCTGCCGTGCCGAGGCGCCCGAGCGGTGTACGCGAAAGGACTGCCCGTCTCATTTCTTCCGAATCGATGAATGTCCCGTCCATGACCATGTCCGTGGCGATGGTGCCCGGGCCGACACCGACCACGCGGATGCCATGGGGAGCGAAGGCGACGGCGGCGGTGCTGGTGACCTGGTTCATGCCGCCCTTGGAGATCGCGTAGGTGGCGACACGCGGGTTGGCGAGGCCCGAATTGATCGACGACATGTTAATGATGACGCCGCCTCCACCCTGCGCGATCATCTGGCGGGCTGCGGCCTGGGTGCCCATGAACGCGCCCTTCAGATTGACGGCGAGAACCCTGTCGTAGTCCGCCTCTGTGATGTCGAGAAAGTCCTGGACCGGAGCGATGCCGGCATTGTTGACCATGATGTCGACACGGCCGAACTTCGCCACCGCCGCTGCAATCAGCCCATCGACCTGGTCCTTCTTGCTGACATCCGTGACGACCGCCAGGACGCTGTCGGTGGTACCGATTTCAGCGGCACATTTTTTTAACTCCACGGCATCGATGTCGCCGAGCACGAGCTTCGCGCCTTCGGCCAAAAAGCGTTCCGCGCAAGCGCGTCCGATGCCGCGCGCCGCGCCTGTGACAACCACCACCTTGCCTGCCTGTCTCATGTCCAATCCTTCGATCATTTGTAAGTCGGCCACCGTCTCAGGGAGCATGGGCCGAGCTTGGCTAGGAATGGGGATTCTCCCACCGAAGCCTAGCCTAGCGGATAACGAAGGGATTGGCGGTCTTGCCGGCGGTGTCTATCCACACCGTCTTGGTCTGCAGATAGGAATTGATGGCGTCCTGCCCGCTTTCGCGCCCGATACCGCTCCTCTTGTAGCCGCCGAAGGGCGCCATGTAGGAGACGGCACGGTATGAATTGATCCAGACCATCCCCGCTTCCATCGCGGCCGCGCCGCGCAGCGCCCTGCCCATGTCGCTGGTCCATATTCCCGCCGCCAGCCCATAGGGGCTGTCATTGGCAATGGCGAAGGCCTCGTCCTCGTCGTCAAAGGGGATGACGGACAGGATCGGCCCGAACACCTCCTCACGCGCGATCCGCATGGTGTTGTTCACGCCGGTGAAGATGGTGGGCTCGACGAACCAGCCCTCGGCCAATTCACCCGAGGCCGGCTTGCCGCCGCCCAGCACGCAAAGCGCACCCTCGCGGCGCGCGATGCCGAGATAGGACAGCACCTTCTCGCGCTGGGCTTGCGTGGTGATCGGCCCGACCTGCGTCTCTTGCAGCGCCGGATTGCCCAATCGAGCGCTGGCCGCCAGCGTTATGACGCCTTCCACGAACCGGTCGTGGATTTTGCGATGCACCAGCAGCCGCGAACCCGCGATGC
>NZ_RZPQ01000686.1:0-3214 GCF_003999135.1 Mesorhizobium sp. M7A.F.Ca.CA.004.06.1.1
CTCGCCGAAGCTGCTCGAGCTGTCGGGGGTGGGCCGCCCCGACCTGCTTTCGAGCATCGGCGTGGATGTTCGTCACGCCTTGCCGGGCGTTGGAGAAAATCTGCAGGACCATTTGCAGATCCGCACCGTCTTCAAGGTCGCCAACACCGCCACGCTCAACCAGCGCTACCACAATCTGGTCAGCCGTGCGTCGATGGGGCTGGAATACGCGCTCAAGCGCAGCGGGCCGCTGTCGATGGCGCCGAGCCAGCTCGGCATCTTCGCCAGGAGCGATCCGCGTCTCGCAACCCCCGATCTCGAATACCATGTGCAGCCGCTGAGCACCGACCGACTGGGCGAGCCGCTGCATCGCTTTCCCGCGGTCACCGTCTCGGTCTGCAATCTGCGCCCCGAAAGCCGGGGCACCGTACATATGGGTTCATCCGACGCGCGGGAGGCGGCGAAGATCCGCCCGAACTATCTTTCCACCGAGGGAGACCGCAGCGTGGCCGTCGCGTCGTTGCGCCATGTCCGCAGCCTGATGAAGGCCCGGGCGGTGGCGCGCTTTGCGCCGGAAGAGATGCTGCCCGGCACGCAGTATAACAGCGATGAAGAGCTCATCCGCAAGGCCGGCGATATAGGCACGACGATCTTCCACCCCGTCGGCACCTGCAAGATGGGTTCGGATACGATGGCGGTGGTCGACGACGGCCTGCGTGTTCACGGGCTTGGCGGGCTGCGCGTGGTCGATGCCTCGATCATGCCGACAATCGTCTCAGGCAACACCAACTCGCCGGTCGTCATGATCGCGGAAAAGGCAGCCGAGATGATCCTGCAAGAGGCCCGCTGACCGCCATCGGCTTCAAGCCGCGGCAACACCGCGCGATCGCCGTCTCTCGGCCGCCGCGAGCAGATCGACGAAGGTGCGCACCTTGGCGGGCCGGAACCGGGCCGGCGGAAAGACCGCGTGGATGCCGCCTGACGGCAGGCTCCAGTCGGCAAACACCGGCACCAGCCGCCCCTCGGCGATATCGTCGCTGACGCTATAATCCGGAAAGACGCCGAGCCCGATGCCGACGAGCACGCAAGCCAGGGCGGCGGGGCTCTTGTCGCACATGATGACCGGATTGAGTTCGGTCAGCACCGTCTCAGTGTCCCTGGAAAACAGCCATTGGCCGATGCCTCGCAACTGGGTGTTGCCGACCCAGGCCAGCGATCTTGCCTGGCGCGGCGTCACGTCGGGCGGCAGGCTCGCCGCGAAGCCAGGGCTCGCCACCACGATCTGCCGGATCGTCCCCAGGCGCCGCGCCTGGTTCGAGGAATCGGTGAGCCAGCCGACGCGGATGCCGAGATCGATCTGCTCGTCCACCAGATTGCTGACGGCGTCGTCGAAGATCGCCTCGACGCGCATATGCGGGTAGGTTCTGAGATAGGCGGCCATGACCGGAGCCACGATCTTGGTGCCGTAGTCGAGTGGCGCCGTCAGCCTCAGCGTTCCGCTCGGTTCGACGGCTCCGCGCGAGATTTCGCCATAGGCCGCCTCCGCTTCGCGCAGGATGATCATCGCGCGGTCATAGAAGAGGCGGCCCTCTTCGGTCGGCGTGACACGCCGGGTCGTGCGCTGCAGCAGCGTTGCGCCCAGCTCCTCTTCGAGCTTGCCGATCTGATGGCTGACCACGGCCTTGGCGACGCCAAGCCGGTCGGCCGCGGCGGTGAATGAGCCGGTTTCCATGACCGTGGTGAAGTAGGCGAGCCGATTGAGGTTCAGAAGTTCGGCCAAGCTGGCTGCCCTTTGTATGATCAGATCAGACAGTTTGTATAATTGGGCGCCATTTATCGCAAGGCTGCCGTCTGCCACATATGAGCGACGGCCTCGACGAGTCCGGTGGCCGGGCAGGAATGGCAGCGACTATGAGCAATTCAGAAGTGACCTATCTTTTCGATCCGCTCTGCGGCTGGTGCTATGGCGCCACTCCGATGCTCGACCGGTTGTCGGCCGCCGGCCTGAACGTCGAACTGCTGCCGACCGGCCTGTTTTCCGGCGCCGGCGCGCGTCCGATGGATGAAGGCTTTGCGGCGCATGCCTGGGCGAACGACCAGCGCATCGAGCGCCTGACCGGACAATCCTTCACGCCGGCCTACCGGCACAATGTCCTCAATGTCCGTGGGACCCTGCTCGATTCACATGCCGCCACACTCGGCATCAGTGCCGCTGGCCTGGAAGATCCCAGCCGCCGGCTTGCGGTGCTGAAGACGATCCAGCATGCGCGCTATGTAGAAGGACGCGATGTCGTGACGATCGGCGGTGTGGCCGAGGTGCTCGCCGCCGCCGGCATGGCGGACGCCGCCGAAATGCTCAAGGCGCCGACCGAAACATTGCTGACGGCTCACCGCGATCTGGTTGGCCGTGGCCGTGCGCTGTTCCAGCGCCTGCATGCCGATGGCGTGCCTTCGCTCTCGGTCATCCGCAATGATGCGCCCCGGCTCATCGGTTCGAACGCGCTGTTCGGCAGCTTCGACAATCTCGTCGCCCATATCGCGGCGGCGTGATCCCATCCTCCAGACCCCAACAAGAATAAGGAAACAGACATGGCAAAAGTCGCTCTCATTGGTGCATCGGGCGCCGTCGGTTCACGCCTTCTCAGGGAACTCTCCGATCGCGGCCACACCGTCACCGGCATTGCGCGCAACCCGGAAAAGATCGCCGCGCTTCCGGGCGTGACGGCGAGGAAGGGCGATGTCTTCGACAGACAAGGTCTCGCCGACCTGATCCGCGGCCATGACGCGGTGATCAGCTCCGTGCATTTCCTGGACAGCGATGCCGATACGCTGATCGAGGCGGTGCGCGCCTCCGGCGTGAAGCGCTATCTGATCGTCGGCGGCGCCGGCAGTCTCGAAGTCGCACCGGGCAAGCGGTTGGTCGACACGCCTCAATTTCCTGATATCTACAAGGCCGAAGCGCAGAAGGGCGCCGACTTCCTGGACAGATTGAAGACGGTCGACGACCTCGATTGGACGTTCCTGTCGCCATCCGCCATGTTCGTGCCTGGCGAGCGCACCGGCAAATTCCGCCTCGGCAAGGATACACTTCTCGCCTCCGATAAGGGCAGCAGCATTTCCTTCGAGGACTATGCGATCGTCATGGTTGACGAGATCGAGAAGCCGGCCCACATCAGGCAGCGCTTCACCGTCGGCTATTGAGCGAACGGCTGGCGGCGGCCGGGTCTCAATCGAG
>NZ_RZPQ01000687.1:0-3193 GCF_003999135.1 Mesorhizobium sp. M7A.F.Ca.CA.004.06.1.1
CGGCTCGCCAGTGCCGCGAACGGCGTTTGGCAGCGCCATTTCACTGGCCGTTACATTGCCTCCCATGGCTCTAGGCTATGACGGGCTGGGCTTCATGTTCGAAAATGCCTTCGCCGCCTTGCTTCTGTTCGCAACGGCGGTCGAATACTGGAAAGGCCGCGACGAAGCCCCTGCCCTGACAACCGGTATCACCGCGCTCTATTCGGCCACGGCCGCATCCTTCGCTCTCTGCGCCATGGTTTTGGCCTGGGAGGGAAAGCTGGTCCTTGGACATGCGCCAAGCAACTGGGCCGAGGAACTGAGCCTCATCATCGTTATCGCCAGCATGACCGGCATCGGAGCGCTTTCCCTGGCCCTGAACCAAGGGCGTCTGGCCCGGCATCACCGCCACAATGCCCTGACCGACCCGCTGACCGGCCTGCTCAACCGCCGCGCCCTATTCGACCTGCACGGCGATGCGCCGGTCGGTGCCTTCACGGCGGTGGTCGTCTTCGACCTCGACAACTTCAAGGCCATCAACGACGAATTCGGCCACGCCGCCGGCGATGAGGTGCTGAAGGTATTTGCACGGGAACTCGCCAGCAATCTTCGCCCGGGTGATGTCGCCGCGCGCATGGGCGGCGAGGAATTCGCGCTGGTGCTGAAGCGGACCTTGCCCGAAACGGTGGAGGCCACCGCCGAGGCCATCCGGGCAGCTTTCGCCGCGCACCACATCGAAACCGAGACAGGCTCGCTGATATGCACGGTCAGTGCCGGATTTGCTTTCGGCACCAAGGAAGGCCTCGGCTTCGACAAGGTGCTCAATGCCGCCGACAAGGCGCTCTACGACGCCAAGCGCGCCGGCCGCAACCGCGTCACCGCTTCTCCGTTCAAGCGCGCAGGCTGATCGCGTGTGTCAACACCGGCCTCTGATCGTGGCGAGACGAATGCAGCTCCTAGGCCGCCATGACAATCTCATTGAAGGTATCGAGATCGACATAGAAGACCTTGGTGATCTCCTCGATCAGATCGTCGTAATCGCAGCCCTGTGATCTCAAGATGTTGATGGCAGCGATGATATCGACACGTTCGATAAGCCGCCGCTTCTGGTAATCCTCGACGTAACGTTCCATGGCTGTCCCTTAGCCTGTGTGCCCAAACGCGTTTGAACGACAGAGATCGCAGGAGGGAAGCTAGGCAGCCTTGCTTGCGTGAAACTTGCCCGGCATTGGCCGTGCTCCTCGATCTGCGATAAACCAGACTGGTACGGAAGCGGCCGACTCACAAAAGCCTAGGAAAAGACTAGCACGCAGTTGCCGATGCACCAGAGAGGCTGGTGCAGGGCCGGAGAAATACTGGACTTGCCAAGGACTTCGGATCGTCAACTGAAGTGCGTTGGCGATTCTAGACCGTCAGGAACTTCCTGACATCAGCACGGTCCAGATCTTCCGCCGGACCGGTATGGACGATCACGCCACGGTCCATGATGTTGACCTCGTCGGCCAACTCGCGACAGAAATCGAGATATTGTTCGACCAGAAGCACGGCGATGCCGGCCTGGTCACGCAGGTAGCGGATGGCGCGGCCGATGTCCTTGATGATCGACGGCTGGATGCCCTCGGTCGGCTCGTCGAGCACCAGCAGTTTCGGCCGCATCACCAGCGCCCGTCCGATGGCGAGCTGCTGCTGCTGGCCGCCGGAAAGATCACCGCCGCGGCGGCCGAGCATCTGCTTCAGCACCGGGAACAATTCGAAGACATGCGCCGGAATGTTGCGGTCGGCCCGTTTCAGCGGCGCGAAGCCTGATTCCAGGTTCTCCCGCACGGTGAGCAGCGGAAAGACCTCCCTGCCCTGCGGTACGAATGCGATGCCCGACCGGGCGCGGTCATACGCCGCGCTCCGGTCGAGCGCCTTCCCCTCGAAGGCAACGCTTCCGCTCGTCAGCCGGTGGTGGCCGACGATCGATCTCATCAAACTGGTCTTGCCGACGCCGTTGCGGCCGAGCACGCAGGTGATCTTGCCGGCGCCCGCCTTCAGCGACACGCCGCGCAGCGCCTGGGCGGCGCCGTAGTGCAGCGTGGCATTGGAAACTTCGAGCATGTCAGCGCCTTTTCCAGAACCGCAGAAACGACAGATCGAAATGATGGAACTGCACCCGCCAGACCATGCTCATCTCCCCAGATAGACTTCGACGACACGCTCGTCGGCCGACACGAAATCGAGTGTGCCTTCCGAGAGCACCGAGCCCTCATGCAGGCAGGTGACCTTGACGCCGAGCTCGCGCACGAAATGCATGTCATGCTCGACGACGATGACCGAATGGTCGCGGGCGATATCCTTGAGCAGCCGCGCGGTCTCCTCGGTCTCGGCATCGGTCATGCCGGCGACCGGTTCGTCGACCAGAAGCAGTTTCGGGTCCTGCGCCAGGAGCATGCCGATCTCGAGCCACTGCTTTTGTCCATGGCTCAGATTGGCCGCCAATTCGTCACGCTTGTCGCCAAGCCGGATGATGCCGAGAATGTCATCGATCTGCCGCGTCTCGGCGGTCGAGCGGCGATGGAACAGCGCCGGGAAGATCGAGCGCGGTCCCTTCAGCGCCAACATCAGGTTTTCCTCGATCGTGTGGCTTTCGAACACGGTCGGCTTCTGAAACTTGCGGCCGATGCCCATCATGGCGATTTCGGCCTCGTCATGCTTGGTCAGATCGACCTGGCCGTCGAAGAACACGTCGCCTTCGTCGGGCCGCGTCTTGCCGGTGACGATGTCCATCATCGTCGTCTTGCCGGCGCCGTTGGGGCCGATGATGGCGCGCATCTCACCCTTGTCGAGCACCAGCGACAGATTGTTGATGGCGCGAAAACCATCGAAGGAGACCGAGACGCCGTCGAGATAAAGGATCGTGTTCGACTTTGACATGGTCGCTCACTCCGCCGGCTGCGGTTCGGGGTTGCTGGCTGACCAGTCGCCGGGCTTTCTCGCCTCGCTGCGAACGATTTTCGCCGGCGGCGGAACGTCGGGGTCGCTGCCGGCTTCCTCGGCAATCGAAGCTGCCCGCAACGCCTTGGCGTTGCCGCGCCAACTGTCCCACATGCCGATGATGCCTTTGGGCAGCAAAAGCGTGACGGCGACGAACAGCCCGCCCAGTGCAAACAGCCAGAACTCCGGCAGCACGCCGGTGAACCAGGCTTTGCCGGCGTTGACCAGCAGCGCACCG
>NZ_RZPQ01000688.1:0-3176 GCF_003999135.1 Mesorhizobium sp. M7A.F.Ca.CA.004.06.1.1
TGCACGCATGGCGGTGCGGGTGGCGCCGGGGTCGGCGGCATTGACCCGGAGCGGCAGGCTCTGCGTCTCATGCGCCCAGGAGCGCATCATCGTCTCCACCGCGGCCTTGGACGCCGCGTAGGGTGCCCAGAAGGCACGCGCCGAGTGCGCTGCGTTGGAAGACAGGATGATCGCTCGTCCAGCGTCGGAGAGCCGCAGCAGGGGGTCGACGGAGCGGATCAGCCGCCAGGTCGAGGTGACGTTGATGGTCATCACCTTCTCGAAGGTTTTTGCTTCGACATGACCGATCGGCGAGATGACGCCGAGCACGCCGGCATTGGCGACGAGAATGTCGAGCTTGCCCCAGCGTTCGTGGATGGCGCCGCCCAGGCGGTCGATACCGGCCATGTCGGCGAGGTCGAGCGGCACCAGTGTCGCCTGGCCGCCGGCCGCCTTGATCTGATCGTCGAGCTCTTCCAGTCCTCCGACAGTGCGCGCCACCGCAATGACATGCGCGCCGGCTGCAGCCAATTCCTTGGCAATGAAATAGCCGATCCCGCGCGAGGCGCCGGTGACGACCGCAACGCGGCCGGAAAGGTCAAGGGTCATGCGATGGATTCCGGGAATTTGACTAACGCTGATGACGGTCCCGCCTACGTCCCGCTCGTCGCCAGCAGCGACAGCGTGCGCACATTGTCGTGGCCTTCGAAGTCGAGCAGGCGGGTCGGATACTGGCCGGTGAAGCAGGCATCGCAGAATTGCGGCTGGTCGTTGTCGCGGCTGGCCTCGCCGACCGCGCGGTAGAGCCCGTCAATGGTGAGGAAGCCGAGCGAATCGACGCGAATGAACTCGGCCATCTCCTCGATCGACATGCGCGATGCCAGGAGCTTCGATTTCTCCGGCGTGTCGACACCGTAGAAACAGGAGGCGCGTGTCGGCGGTGAGGCGATGCGCATATGCACCTCCTTGGCGCCGGCGTCGCGCACCATCTGCACGATCTTCTGGCTGGTGGTGCCGCGCACGATACTGTCGTCGACCAGCACCACGCGCTTGCCCTCGATCATGCGGCGGTTGGCATTGTGCTTCAGTTTGACGCCCATGTGGCGGATCGAATCGCCCGGCTGAATGAAGGTGCGGCCGACATAATGATTGCGGATGATGCCGAGTTCGAAGGGAATGCCTGCGGCCTGGCTGAAGCCGATCGCCGCCGGCGTGCCCGAATCCGGCACCGGCACGACGATGTCCGCCTCGACCGGGCTTTCAACCGCCAGCTCGGCGCCGATGCGCTTGCGCACCTCATAGACGTTGCGGCCTTCCACCGAGGAATCCGGCCGCGCGAAATAGACATATTCGAAGATGCAGAAGCGGGTCTTCTGCGGCTCGAAGGGGAACAGGCTCTCGATGCCCTTGGACGTGACGACGACCATCTCGCCGGGCTTCAGGTCGCGAACGAAACGCGCGCCGATGATGTCGAGCGCGCACGTTTCGGAGGCCAGGATCCAGGCGCCGTCGAGATCGCCGAGCACCAGCGGCCGGATGCCGAGCGGATCGCGGCAGCCGATCATCTTCTTGGCCGTCATCGCCACCAGCGAAAACGCACCCTCGACCTGTCGCACCGCATCGATGAAGCGCGAGTTCAAATCGCGCTCCTTGCTGGTGGCGACGAGATGCAAAAGCGTCTCGGTGTCGGAGGTGGAGGAGAAGATCGCGCCTTGCTTCTGCAGCGCGCGCTGCACGGTCATGGCGTTGGTCAGATTGCCGTTGTGGGCGACGGCGAAGCCGCCATCGGCCAATTCGGCGAAAAAGGGCTGGATGTTGCGCATGCCGGCGCCGCCAGTCGTGGCGTAGCGCGTATGGCCGATGGCGCGGTTGCCTTGCAGGCTGTCGATGACGCGCTGCTTGGTGAAGGTGTCGCCGATCAGGCCGACATGGCGTTCGACATGGAACTGGCTGCCGTCATAGGAAACGATGCCTGCCGCTTCCTGGCCGCGATGCTGCAGCGCATGCAGGCCCAGTGTGACGATGGCCGCGGCGTCCTGCCGGCCGAAAATGCCGAACACACCGCATTCGTCGTGGAAATGGTCGTCGGCCTCGGCGGAAAGCACGTCGTCTGCGTCTGCCATCTTAAGCTCCGCTAAAATCGCCATATAATGCGGGTTCGCGCCGAAAGCAACGCGGGCCGTGCGGTCGTTCACACCATCGTCGGATCCTGACGCCGTTTTCGGCGTCAGTTTGCCGGCGCCGCCGGTGCCGGAGCGTTGTTGGCCGGAGGTGTTGCGTCATTGTCGTCAGGCGCTGGCGTGTTGGCATCGTCGCCGCCCGCCGGAGCATCCGCGGCCGGTGCGTCCGGAGCAGCTGGCGTCTCGGCGGCCGGCTGATTCGGATTGAGCTTCTTGAGAATCGCGTTTTCCGGATCCTCGGGCAGCAGGCTTTCGAGCTTGGCGCCGATCTGCTCCAGCAGCGGCCGCGACTTGGCCTCCGTGACCCAGGCCGGTGCCTTGGCGCCAGCCAGCCAGTTGAAGAACAGCAGTGCGACGGCGACGACCAGGATGCCGCGCGCGGCGCCGTAGAGGAAACCGAGCGTACGGTCGAGCGCGCCGATCCGCGAATCGATGATCCAGTCGGCGAGCTTCATGGTGATGACCGATACGACGATCAGCGCGACGATGAAGACGACGCCGGCGGCGGCCGCCATGGCGATCTTTTCATTCTCGATGTAGGGCGCGAGGTAAGGCACAACCGGCTTGTAGAAGAAGAACGCCGCCGCTGCCGCCGCTGCCCAGGAGACGACGGACAGGACTTCGCGCGAAAAGCCGCGAACCATGGCGAGCATCGCCGAGACCAGAGTGAAGCCGACGAGAATTCCGTCAAGCAGCGTAATCGGCATGTCTTTCGCCCCACTCCATGAGCCGCATTATAGCGCGGAACATCGGGCTCTGAGTCCGATGCTCTAATCTTCTTCGTCCACGCGGCTTCGGCGTGAGCCGGCTATGCGTGCCACGAGGTCGGCAAGCTCGGTCGGCTGGAAAGAACCGGACCCGATCCCCCCGGCCAGTTCCCCGCTGCCCGAAGGCAGAACCGCGCTTCCAAAACCCAGCTTTTCGGCTTCCTTGAGGCGCTGTTGCGCATGCGCAACCGGCCTCACGGCGCCCGAAAGGCTGATTTCGCCGAAATAGACGCAATCGGCGGGAAGGGCA
>NZ_RZPQ01000689.1:0-3168 GCF_003999135.1 Mesorhizobium sp. M7A.F.Ca.CA.004.06.1.1
AGCCGGCGCCGACATCGACGGTGATGCTGCCGGAAATCCTGACATCGGTATCGCCGATCTTGAATGTGCCGTTCTCGCCGGCTGGCAGCGCATCGTCCGGCTCTGGAGCCGGCTTGGCGATGCGGTAGTCGCCGGTCACGCCGGGCAGGGCGCCTTTTTGCGTCGACGACGAACTGTCGTCGGCAAGTGCCGCGCCGCTGATGAGGCTCGCAATGGCGAGCGCTGCAACGGCGATGACGCGGTGCAATGATCTGGACTGATGAGTGTCGGTCATCCCAGGACTATAGTGGCGCGCCGCCGATGGAACCAGACCGGCATCGTCAAATCTTCGACTACCTGCCGGACGGTCTCCGATCCGGCCCTGGCTTACGCCGCTTTCTTTCGCGTGTCGAAAACATGGTCGACGATGCCCCAGGACTGGGCCTCGCGGGCGGTCATGAAGTGGTCGCGGTCGAGCGTGCGTTCCACCTCTTCATAGCTGCGGCCGCAATGCTGCGCGTAAAGTTCGGCCATGTGCCGTTTCGTCCGGCCGATGCGCTCGGCATGGCGCTGGATGTCGGATGCCTGGCCCTGGAACCCGCCCAGCGGCTGATGCAGCAGGATAGTGGCATTCGGCAGGGAAATCCGGCGCCCCGGTGTGCCTGCCATCAGCAGGAACGAGCCCATCGAGGCGGCAAAGCCCATGCATACGGTGGACACCGGGCAGCTGATATATTGCATCGTATCGTAGATGGCGAAGCCGCTGGTCACCACGCCGCCCGGCGAGTTGATGTAGAGCGAGATCTCCTTGTCGGGATTGTCCGATTCCAGCGACAAAAGCTGCGCGCAGACCAGCGCCGAGATGTCGTCGTTGATCTCGCCGTTGATGAAGATGATGCGCTCGCGCAGCAGCCGCGAAAAGATGTCGAAGGCACGTTCGCCGCGGCTCGATTGCTCGATGACCATCGGCACCAGACTGGCAACACCGCTCATTGTCTCTCTCCGTCCGTTTTGTTTTCAGGCCGCGCGAAGCAGGAGGCGAGGCGTGTTTGCG
Source organism: Mesorhizobium sp. M7A.F.Ca.CA.004.06.1.1 (assembly GCF_003999135.1). Taxonomy (NCBI): domain Bacteria; kingdom Pseudomonadati; phylum Pseudomonadota; class Alphaproteobacteria; order Hyphomicrobiales; family Phyllobacteriaceae; genus Mesorhizobium; species Mesorhizobium sp. M7A.F.Ca.CA.004.06.1.1. The sequence goes on from NZ_RZPQ01000689.1 coordinate 1,034, forward strand.
GCGATTGGCTTAGATGACCTGTTCGCACCGAGCGAAACCCGGCAGCCGGCGCCTGCCATGGCGACGGCAGGCATGGCCTTGCGGGCAAAGCCGTCATGGACGATACGCAGATGCGTGCCGCCGGATACGGCTCGGGCAAGTGTGAAGGTGACGGTGCTGTCGAGCGGATCCTGCCTGGCTGCGTCGCCCGGCTGCTCCCGCCAGGAATAGCGCAGCAGCTTCTCGGGTTCGGCGTCGAGGATTTCGCATTCGATCGGCGTGTCCGGTCCGGCGAAGGCAAAACGGTTGCCGATCTCGGGGCTGATGTCGTTCGGCATCATCCAGGCGGCCAGCAATTCCGGTATGGTCAGGGCCCGCCAGACCTTTTCCGGCGGCTCGGCAAGCTCGTACTCGAACTCGAGCGCATCCGGGGCGTCGCCTTGGCCGTGGTTGGTCGTTGATCCCGCCTTCTTCATTGATCCATGTCCTTCAAAACCGCCTTCAGCCTTTCGATGCGCTCCGGCCAGAAGGTCCGGTAGCGTTCGATCCAGGAGAGCAAGGGGGCGAGCCCCTGCGGATCGGCGCGGTAATAGGCGTTGCGGCCGGCTCGCCGCTCGATCACCAGCCCGGCGCCACGCAGCACCGCCAGATGCTGCGACACCGCGGGCTGCGACACCATCATCCCGGTGCGCAATTCCGACACGCTCATCTCGCCGGCGGCCAGCCGCTCAAAGACGGCGCGGCGCGTCGGGTCGGCCAGTGCGCGAAAAATCTCTGCTTCGATCATGCCAAAAGCATAAGTGCATACTTATTGATTTGGCAAGCGGTCTTTTCAGGCCCATATGATCGGCTTCGGCATTGCTGCCATTCCTTGACAATAAGCAGCGACGCGGATAAGAACGAAAAGGGAACAAAAACCTTGTGGGTAAAGGCAGCCATGGCAAGCGGCGATCGCCCGCAGCCTGTAAGGTGCTGCGACAAAAATTTGTTTCGGATGAGCGCGGAGAAATATCATGGCGGGTAGCGTCAACAAGGTCATTCTGGTCGGCAATCTCGGCGCGGATCCCGAAATCCGTCGCCTGAATTCGGGTGAGCCGGTCGTCAACATCCGCATCGCCACATCGGAAAGCTGGCGCGACAAGAATTCCGGCGAACGCAAGGAAAAAACCGAGTGGCACAACGTCGTCATCTTCAATGAGGGCATCGCCAAGGTGGCGGAGCAGTATCTGAAGAAGGGCATGAAGGTTTATGTCGAGGGCCAGTTGCAGACGCGCAAATGGCAGGACCAGACCGGTGCCGACAAGTACACGACGGAAGTCGTGCTGCAGAAATTCCGCGGGGAGCTGCAGATGCTCGACGCACGCGGACAGGGCGAGGGCGGTCAGGTCGGCGGCTATACCGGTGGCGGCAGCAGCCGTGGTTCCGATTTCGGCCAGTCCAGCCCGAGCGAAGGCTTCAATCGCGGTGGCGGCGGTGCCAAGAGCGGCGGCGGCGGTGGTTCGTCGCGCGAATTGGATGACGAAATCCCGTTCTGATCGCAACAGTTATGTCGGACACAGTGCCCCGAGAGTCGTTCATGGACTTTCGGGGTTTTGCATCGTGATTGAGGCTGACCGGGCCGATCAACGAAATACGGTGAGAGGACGAGTTGGGTGAAAGCGCGGGTAAAGTGGGTCGAGGAGCGCACCTTCGTCGGGGAATCCGGCAGCGGTCACAAGGTCGTGCTCGGAACAGCGCACGGACCGGAAGGCAGGACGCCGGGTCCAAGCCCGATGGAGCTGGTGCTGATCGGCACCGGTGGCTGTTCGGCCTATGATGTCGTGCATATCCTCGAAAAGGGCCGCGAGGCGGTCGAGGACTGCGTGGTCGAGCTTGATGCCGAGCGGGCCGAAACCGAGCCAAGAGTGTTCACCCGCATCCACATGCATTTCGTCGTCAAGGGCAGGGCACTCTCCAGCGTCAAGGTGAAACGCGCGATCGACCTTTCGATCGAAAAATATTGCTCGGCCTCCGCGATGCTGGCCAAGACCGCCACGATTACCCACGATTTCGAGGTCATCGACACGACGGCGAAATAGGCAGTAGGCAGTAGGCAGTAGGCAGTAGGCAGTAGGCAGTAGGCAGTAGGCAGTAGGCAGTAGGCAGTAGGCAGTAGG
>NZ_RZPQ01000068.1:0-14188 GCF_003999135.1 Mesorhizobium sp. M7A.F.Ca.CA.004.06.1.1
CGCACCGTGCGCGCGATGGTCCCCTTCGAAAGCTGGTTTTCGGTGAGGTAGTAGTTCCACGGACTGGCCGGCCGGACCGGGAACGGTTCGACAAGCAGTCCCCGCCGCAGATACGCGTGGGCAAGCGAGCGCTGGGTCGCGACGAGCCCTGCCCCCATGGCGGCCAGCTCAAGCGCGATGTTGGAAGCGTTGGTCGTCAGGCCCTTGTCGTGATCGTCCATGTCGACGCCCAGTGCCGACGTGACGACCTGCCAATATTCCTGGCGGCCATGCACGAAGATCCAATCGACCTTGAGTATATCCCGAGGCAGCTTCAGGGCGCCCTCGCCATCCAGCAGCGTCGGCGCGCACAGCAGAACCAGCTCGTCGTTCCACAATGGAAGGCCCGCGGGCGGACGGTCGTCGAAACGCCGCGTCGAAATGGTGATGTCGGCGATCTGCTCGCTGAGGTCCTCCCAGATCGTGCCATGCAGCACGATCTCGATTTCGGGATGTTTCTTGCGAAAGGCGGCCATGCAGCCCGCCAGCCAGTTCTCCGCCAGGCTCATCGGGCAGGAGACGACCACCGTGCGGTTGCGCGACGAAGTCACGATCGCCTCCGTCGCCTGGTCGATCTGATCGAGCGCCTGCCGCAAGGTGGGAAGGAAGGCCTCGCCCATTTCGGTGAGCTTGAGACTGCGCGGATAGCGGATGAACAATTGCCGGCCGATATAATGTTCAAGCGCGCGGACATGCGTGCTGACCGCTGCCTGCGTGTATCCGAGCTCCTTGGCGGCCAGGGTGAAGGAGAGGTGCCGGGCCGAACTCTCGAATGACCTGATATAGTTCAACGGGGGTGGTGGCTTCATCTGCGGCTCCTGCTTCGTGCAGTGAGAGGTAAACCATGGAAGCGCCGGCGTTCAATCGCAGGCAAGCGACAAGACATAGATATTTTTGGCCAAAGCCGCCGAACTAATTGCGTGAAAGCGCGATGGACCCAAATTAATGATGTCGTGACGCAGAGGGGAGTGATGCCAGTGGCTGTGCCGTCGCACCGGCGTGAAGGGCTTGACGCGAGTACCAGCGTGGCGGTTCGCCTGGCCGATTTCGTGTTGCGGCGGCCGGCGGCCGTATTCCCTCTCCCTGTCCTGGAACAGGCGCGATATCTCCTGCTCGACACGCTCGGAATAGCCATTGCGGCTAGCCCGATGGAAGCCGGCCGGATCGCCCGCGACACCGCCGCCCTTCTCTACGGCTCCGCCGATCCTCCGCATTCGGCGCGCATGCTTTTCGACGGCCGCCGCGCCAGCATCGCCGGGGCCGCTTATGCGGCCGCAACGCAGATCGACAATCTCGATGGCCATGACGGTTACAGCCCGACCAAGGGCCATATCGGCGTCGCCGTCGTTCCGGCGCTGGCAGCGCTGGCGGAGGCGCTCCCCGACCTCAGCGGGCCGGAAGCGCTGGCATCGCTTGTCGTCGGCTACGAAGTCGCCGGCCGGGCCGGCATCGCGCTGCATGCGACGGTGTCGGACTACCACACGTCAGGCGCATGGAATGCCGTGGGCGTGGCCGCGCTCGCGGCAAGATTGCGGCGGCTCGGCGAAAAGCAATTCCGGGAGGCGCTAGGCATTGCCGAATATCATGGCCCGCGCAGCCAGATGATGCGCGAGATCGCTACGCCGACGATGCTGCACGACGGCTCGGGTATCGGCGCGCTGACCGGCCTGTCCGCTGCCGTGCTGGCCGAGCGCGGCTTCACCGGCGCGCCGGCGATCACGGTCGAGGCGCCCGAAATCGCCGCTCATTGGCAGGATCTCGGCGCCTTCTGGCAGGTGCTGCATCAATATGTGAAGCCCTACCCGATCTGCCGCTGGGCGCATGCGGCCATCGACGCAACGCGTGGCCTCGTCCTGGCGCATAACCTGACCCCGTCGGAGATCAGCCATGTCGAGGTCAACAGCTTCCACTACGCCGTGACACTGTTCGACGGGGTGCCGGACACGACCTCGAAGGCGCAATACAGCCTGCGCTTCGCCGTCGCGACCTTCATCATGCATGGCCGCATCGGTCTGGAGCACATTTCCGGCAACGGGCTTGAGGATGCCGCCGTCGCCGAACTGCTGAGCCGCATCACGGTCCGGGAATCGGAGCGCCACAGCGTCCGCTTCCCCTCGGGGCGCTGGGCCGACGTGGCGATCACGACCACGGACGGGCGCGTGCTTGCTTCCGGCGACGTCCACGCGCGCGGCGGACCCGAGGCGCCGCTGACACTGGCTGAGATCGAGGCCAAGTATATGGAGTTCGCGACGCCGGTGCTCGGACAGGGCCGTGCCAGCGCGATCCGCGACGCGGTCCTTTCGCTTGCCGATCAGGACAGCCGCTTCTCCGATCTTTCGGTATTGCTCTACGATCCGCCCCTCGTCAGCATGACCCTCCAACGGCCAGCGTGGTAGCCTGAAATGCCGCTCAGGCTTCTGAAATACGGTCTCAGCAGGGACTATCCGGTCAGCGGCGACATTCCGGCAACACCGGACCTCAAGCCATCCTACGATGTGGTGATTGTCGGCGGCGGCGGGCATGGATTGGCGTGCGCGCATCATCTTTCGAAATATCACGGCATAAGCAGCGTCGCGGTGATCGAGAAGGGCTACCTCGCGGGCGGCAACACGGCGCGCAACACGACCACGATCCGCTCGAACTACATCACACCGGAAGGCATCGCCTTCTACAAGGAAGCGGTCGAGCTGTTCGAGGGCCTGTCGCAGGAACTCGACTTCAACGTCATGTTCTCGCAGCGCGGCCAGCTGACGCTGGCGCACACGGAAGCGACCCTGCGCAGCTTTCATGCGCGCGCCGAGATGGGCAAGCATCTGGGCACGCGCACCGAAGTCGTCGACCAGAAAGCGGTCGAAGAGCTCGCACCGTCCCTCAACATGGACTATGGCGGCACGCTTGAGATCCTTGGCGGGCTCTGGCATGCCGATGGCGGAACCGCGCGGCATGATGCGGTTGCCTGGGGCTATGCCGCGCAGGCGTCGCGGCGCGGCGTCGAGATACACCAGCGGACCGAAGTGGAAGGTTTCGAGGTCGTCGGCGACCGGGTCCAGGCCGTCAAGACCAACCGCGGCCGCATTGCCTGCGGCCAGGTGCTGATCGCGACCGGCGGGATGAATTACGACGTGGCGCTGATGGCCGGCGTCGAACTTCCCATCCGCTGCTATCCGCTGCAGGCGATGGTGACGCAGCCGCTGAAGCCCTGGCTGGATACGCTGGTTTCCTCCGTCTCGCTGCACACCTACCTGGTGCAGTCCTCGCGCGGCGAGGTCGTCATCGGCGGCGGCTCCGATCCCTACCAGCTCTACTCGACGCGCTCGACGCTCGACATGAAGGAACACCTCGCCGAGGGCGCCGTGCATCTCTTCCCGTTCCTGCAGGGCGTGCGGCTGCTGAGGCAATGGGCCGGGATTACCGACATGACGCCCGACTACAGCCCGATCATGGGTGCCAGTCCACTCGAAAATCTTTGGCTCGATTGCGGTTGGGGGACGTGGGGGTTCAAGGCAACACCGGTCGCCGGCAAACGCATGGCGGAGACGATCGCCAGGGGCCGCGTGCCCGACATATTGAAGCCGTTCGCGCTGGAACGTTTCGAGACGTTCCGGCTGCTCAACGAAATGGGCGCTACGGCGGCCAGTCACTGACCATGAAACGCCGCTGACCATGAAGATCCTGACCTGCCCGATGAACGGCCAGCGCAATATAGACGAGTTCCAGTCGTTCGGGCCCGTCCGCGCCGAGCTGGATCCGGACCGGGCCGCCGATGCCGACTGGTCGCGACACCTGTTCCGCGCCGAAAATCGCAAGGGCGTCGTGGTCGAGTGGTGGCGGCACGTGCCCAGCAATTACTTCTTCCTGGCCGAGCGCGACCTCGTCACCAACGAGATCATCCGCACCTTCGATGCTTCCGAACACCGAGCTCAACCATGAACCGGCTGGCTGAGCCCTGGGGCAGCAGGATCGACCGAAGCCGCCCCATCCGCTTCACATTCGAAGGCAAGAACTTCGAGGGCTATGCCGGTGACAGCATCGCCAGCGCGCTCGCTGCCTCCGGACAATGGGTGCTGTCGCGGTCCTTCAAATATCATCGGCCGCGCGGCATCCTTTCGATGACCGGGGCGGATGCCAACACGCTGGTGCAACTGCCGTTCGAGCCGAACGTCGCCGCAGACCGCACGCCGATCAGCGAGGGGTTGCGGATCAGCGCGCAGAACGTCAACGGCACGCTCGAGCGCGACCGCGACGCGATCATCGACAGGCTGGGACGGTTTATGCCGGTCGGCTTCTACTACCGCACCTTCATGGGGCCGCGCCGCGACAGCTGGCAGAAATTCTGGGAGCCGATGATCCGCCGCAAGGCCGGACTGGGCGTGGTCGACACCACCGCTCCGCGCCGGCATTTCGACAAGACGCACCTGCACTGCGACATTCTCGTGGTCGGCGCCGGTCCGGCAGGACTGAACGCCGCCATCGCTGCCGCCGAGGCGGGCGCGGATGTCGTGCTCTGCGACGAGAACCCGGAGATCGGCGGGTCGCTGACCTATGGCCGGCATGATCCGGCCATGCTTGCCGACCTGTCCTCCCGGCTGCGGGCCCTGCCAAATCTGCGCCTGCTGACCGGGACCGTCTGCAACGGATGGTACGAGGACAACTGGCTGCCGCTGATCCAGGGCGACCGGCTCTATCGCACCCGCGCCCGCGCCGTGATCCTGGCCACCGGCTCGATCGAACAGCCCGCCATCTTCCGCAACAACGACCTGCCGGGAATCATGTTCGGCGGCGCTGTGCAGCGGCTGATCCGCCATTACGGCGTGCGCCCCGGACAAAAGGCCGTGGTGCTGGCCACCGGCGACGAAGGCTATTGTGTCGCGCTCGATCTGGTCGAAGCCGGCGTCTCGGTGATGCAAGTCGTTGATCCGAGATCCAGCGGCGAGACGGGCGCCTTCGAAGCCGAATTGCACGGCAAGGGCGTGGCCATCCGGAAGGCCGCGGCGATCGAAGCCGCCGAGGGGACAGCGGGAAATCGTCACCTTGCGCGGGTTCGCATCGGCGGGCACTGGATCGAGTGCGACCTGCTGGCTGTCTCGGCTGGCAAGGTGCCTGCCTGGCAGCTGCCTTGCCAGGCCGGCGCCAAGGTCGGCTACGACGCCACCACCGGATCAATGACGCTCAGCCTGCCGAAAGCACCGGTCCACCTTGCCGGCTCTGTCGCTGGAGACAGCGATCTGCAGGACGCGATTGCCGGCGGGCATCGCGCGGCCGTGGCCGCACGTTTGGGGCTCGGCCACGCTGTTGCAGAGGACAAAATATTCACCAGGCCGATGGCCACCAGCCCGGTCCATGTGCTGCCGATCGTCGCCGATCGGAAGGGCCGCGACTTCGTCGATTTCGACGAAGATCTGCAGGTCAAGGATCTGCAAAACGCGGTCAAGGAGGGTTATCGCGAGATCGAGCTGGTCAAACGCTTCAGCACCGTCGGCATGGGCCCGAGCCAGGGTCGCCATTCCGCGCTCGCAACAGCCAGGATCGTTGCCGAGGCGACCAACCGCGCGGTCGCCGAAGTCGGCATCACCACTGCCCGCCCGCCGGTCGGACCGGAGACGCTTGGCGTGCTTGCCGGCGACCACGAACCCCTTGAGCGGCGCACCGCACTGCATGCCAGGCACCTGGCGCTCAACGCCGTGATGAAGCCGGTGGGCGCATGGTGGCGGCCGTATTTCTATGGCGATGCCGGCGCGGCCGAAAAGACGATCCGCGACGAGATCATGGCGGTGCGGCAAGGGGTCGGCCTGCTCGACGTCTCGACGCTCGGCAAGCTGGAGCTGCGCGGGCCGGATGCTGGCGAGTTCCTCGACCGCCTCTACACAATGGCGCATGCCAACCAGCCTGTCGGGCGTGTGCGCTATTGCCTGATGCTCAACGAGATGGGCTCGGTGGTCGACGATGGCGTCGCTTACCGGATGGCGGACGACCGGTTCTATGTGACCGCCACCACGGGTGCGGTGGCGCGCGTCTATGCCGACATGCTGTTCTGGAACGCGCAATGGCGCTTGCGAGTCGATGTCCTCAACCTCACCGGCGCGTTCTGCGGCCTGAACGTCACCGGACCGAAAGCGAGGGCCGTGCTTCAGGCGCTGGACAGCGACATCGATTTCGACCGCGAGGCTTTCCCCTATCTCAGCGGTCGCGAAGGCGTTGTCGCCGGCGTGCCGGTGCGCGTCATGCGGATTGGTTTCACCGGCGAGCTGAGCTACGAACTGCATTGTCCATCCAGCCTCGCGCCCGCCCTTTGGGACGCGGTGATGACTGCCGGCGAACCTTACGGCTTGAAGCCTTACGGTCTCGAAGCCTCGCGCGTCCTTCGCCTGGAGAAGGGGCACATTCTGATCGGCCAGGACACCGACGCGATCACGACGCCTGACGAGCTCGGCTTTGGCTGGGCGGTCTCGAATAAGAAGCCTTTCTTTATCGGCAAACGGTCGATTGAGATGCGCGCAAGGCTGGGACAGTCACGCAAGCTCGTGGGCCTGCGATTTCCGGCCGATGCCAAAGATATACCCGGCGACAGCTGCCTCGTGCTGCGCGGAAATGATCCTGTCGGTCAGATCACCTCAATCGGGTTCTCGCCGACACTCGGCTGTAGCATCGCGCTGGCCTTTGTCCATGTTGACGACTCCACGGAAGGCAGCCTGGTGACGGTGAAGTGCCGGAACGGCAATCTGGTCGACGCGCCCGTGGTTGCTCACGCCTTCTTCGATCCCGCCAATGCACGGCAGGAGATGTAGATGGCGCCAAGCGCGGTTTTCCCCTTCATGGCCGGCGGCGCGGCGCACGGCACCAAGCTGCCCATCGGCGCGGTAACGCTGAGCGACCTGACGGCCACTCCGCGCTTTGGCCTGAAAGGCGGCGGCGGCGCCGCCTGGCTCACGGCGCACGGCATCGCGCTGCCTGCAGTCAATCGCATCGGCGCGCATCACGGCATGCGGATCCTGCGCCTCGGCAACGAGGACATCCTGCTGCTGGCCGAAGGTGCGGCCGAGGCGCTGGCCGAACTCAAAGCCGCCTGGGCGAACGATGCCGGGGCGAAAGCCTATTCATCCTGGCGCGAGGAAGGCTGGGCGTGGATGCGCCTCTCTGGCCCGCACGCGCCGCAAGCGATGGAACGGCTATGCGCGCTTGATCTCCGGGCCGACCAATTCGGTGTCGAAGACATAACGCAAACACGCGTCGGTCACGTCGAGGCGGTCACGTTCCGCTCGCAAGCGGGTTTTGATGTAATGTTCGACGTCACAGCGTCGGCCTACTTCGCCAGGACGACAGCGGCAGCGGCCACGCAGTGCATAGAGTTGCCGACCGATACGGAAGGACACACATGACCCGCCCGCAAGGAACCATCGCACCGATCCTGACGCCGTTCGAAAACGATGGCCGCATCGCGCGCGATCTCTGGATCTCGCATGCCAAATGGGTGCTGGGCCAAGGCGCGCATTTCCTGTCGCCGTTCGGCACCACCGGCGAGGCGCTGTCGCTGTCCTTGCACGAGCGCATGCAGGCGCTGGAGTGGCTGATCGAGGCCGGCATTTCGCCGAGCCGGCTGATGCCCGGCACCGGCGTCACCGCGCTGCCCGAAACCGTCGAGCTGTCGGCGCATGCGGTCGGGCTGGGCTGCGCCGGGGTGATGGTCCTGCCGTCGTTCTTCTACACCGCTGCCGGCGACAACGGCCAGGCCCGCTACTACACCGAACTGATCGCGCGGGTGGCGAACCCGGCAATGAAGATGATCCTATACCACATCCCGCAGAATTCCGGCGTGCCGGTGAGCCCCGCCTTGACCGCACGGCTGAGCGAGGCGTTTCCCGACACCGTCGTGGCTTACAAGGACAGCGCCGGTGACTGGAACAACACGGCGGCAGTGATTGCTGCGGCGCCCGCGGTCGCGGTCTTCCCGAGCTCGGAAGCACAGCTGACCAAGGGGCTCGCCAATGGTGCCGCGGGCTGCATCTCGGCGACCGTCAACCTCAATGCCGCGGCCATCCGGGCCCTCTACGATCGAGCGATCGCCGGCGAGGACGTTGCCGAGGCGGATGCGGCGGTCAAGGCGTTCCGCAAGATCATCCAGGATGCCGGCCTCATCCCGGCAATGAAGGCCGTGCTGGCGGTGCGCTCCGGTGACCAGCGCTGGCTGACCCTGCGCGCGCCGCACGAGAACGCGACACTCGAAAGTGGTGAAAAACTGCTTGCCGCGCTCGGTCCTTCGGCCGACCACATTGGCCCGAGCTGAGCGGCCCCATGTCGGCTGATCCATCCGTCATCCTGCACACCGACCGGCCAGCCGCTGCGCTGGCCGTGCTCGAGGAGACGCATCCGGATCTGACCGTCCATTGTTGCGACAGCTATGCCGCCCTGCCCGAGCTGATCGGGCGCGTGGCAGCGGAAGTGGTTTATTCCGTTCGCTTCGACGGCACCCCTCGCTATCCGCGCCAGGCGCTTGTCGAAAGCCCGAGCGTGAAATGGGTCTCCGTCGGCGGCTCCGGCACCGATCATCTCGGCAGTTGGGACCCCGAGCGGCTCACTGTGACGAATGCGGCGGGCGTCGCCGCCGGCATGCTGGCGGAATATGCGCTCGGCGCCATGCTGTCCTTCTCGCTTGACCTGCGCGGCTTCGAGCGCCGCCGGCAGGCGCGGCAATGGGGCGGTGGCCGCGTCGAGCCGATCGAAGGCAAGACGGTCTTGATCATCGGCCTTGGCAAGACGGGCACAGCCGTCGCCAGTCGCGCACAGGCAATGGGCATCCGCACGCTCGGCATCCGCGCGCGCCCAAAAGCCATGGACGGCCTCGACGAGGTGCATGGACCGGACGCGCTGCCGACCCTGCTTGGACGCGCCGACTTCATCGTATGCTGCGTTCCGCTGCTGTCCAGCACGCGCGGTCTTCTCGGTGCGGCGGCCTTCGCCGCAATGAAGCCTTCCTCCGTGCTGATCGACATATCGCGCGGCGGCGTCGTCGACGAGGCAGCCCTGCTCGCTGCGCTCGATAACAAGCGGATCAAGGGCGCCGCGCTTGATGTCTTCGCGACCGAGCCGCTGCCGGCGGGCCATCCGCTATGGGGTTACGAGAGCGTTGCCATCACTCCGCATTGCGCGGCGGTCTACGACGGTTGGGATATCAAGTCGGTGCGCATGTTCGCCGACAATCTGAAGCGCTACCGCGGCGGCGCGCCGCTTGAAAATGTCGTCAGTCCGGAACGCGGTTACTGAAGCGAGAGGAAAGCAGTCTCATGACACAGGACAGGCGCGGCGGTGGCCGCAGGGGGAAATCCGGACGCAGCGGCGGGGGCATCGCGCAACTGCTCTGGGAGCAGGTGAAGAACCCCTATCCGCCCATGCAACTGCTCGACGAAGAGCGGATGGAGCGGCTGCACGACACATCGATGCGCATCCTGTCGGAACTCGGCATCCGTGTCATGAGCGATCGGGTGATGGACCTGTTCGCCGACGCGGGCGCCATCGTCGACCGCGAGGAAAAGACCATTCGCATCGACGAAAGCCTGGTGCGCGAGGCGCTGCGGACAGTCCCGTCATCCTTCACGTTGACCAGCCGCAATCCGGAAAAGCAGGTGCATCTCGGCGGCAATTCGCTGGTCTTCGGCCTGGTTGCCGGACCGCCCAATGTACATGACCGCATCAATGGCCGCCGCCAGGGGAATTTGCCCGACTATCAGAACTTCATCCGGCTGGCGCACCACTTCAACGCCATCCACATCATCGGCAACCAGGTTGTGGCGCCGATGGAGCTGCCGGCCAATTCGCGCCATCTCGACACCTACTACGCAAATTTGACGCTCAGCGACCTCTCCTTCCATTGCACGGCGATCGGCAGCGCCAGGGCAATGGATGGGATCAACATGATGGCAATCTCGCGCGGCATTTCCGTCGAGGAGATGCGCACCTCTCCTGGCGTGACGACCATCATATCGATCAACTCGCCGCGGCTGTTCGATGACGCCATGGCGGAGGGCCTGATCGCAATGGCCGAGCACGGCCAGCCTGTAACCGTTACTCCCTTCACCCTGATGGGAGCGATGACGCCGGTGACGCTCGCGGCGGCCCTTTGCCAGCAGAACGCCGAAGCTCTGTTCGGCGTGGTGCTGACGCAGCTCGTCAACCCCGGCACGCCCGTGATGTATGGCGCCTTCACCTCCAATGTCGACATGAAGTCGGGCGCGCCGGCCTTCGGCACGCCGGAGAACGCCAAGGCCAACATCATCGCTGGCCAGTTGGCACGCCGCTACAATCTTCCCTACCGCACCTCGAATGCGAATGCCTCGAACGTGGTTGATCTGCAGGCCGCCTATGAGACGGAAATGGCGACATGGGGCGCGGTGCTGGGTGGCGCCAACTTGGTCTACCACGCTGCGGGCTGGCTGGAGGGCGGCCTGACTGCGTCCTACGAAAAGCTCATTCTCGATGTGGAGATCCTGCAGAACATGATGGAGTTCCTGCGCCCGCTGCCGTTCCAGGAGGACGATCTCGGTTTCGAGGCGATCAAGTCGGTACCGGCCGGCGGTCATTTCTTCGGCGCCGAACACACGATGTCGCGCTACACGACCGCCTTCTACCAGCCGATGCTGTCCAACTGGCAGAACCACGGCGCCTGGGAGGAGGCCGGCGGCAAGGATGCGCTGGAGCGGGCGACGGAGCTCTGGCAACAGGCGCTGCACGACTACGAAGAGCCGGTAATGGACCCCGCGATCCGAGAGGAGCTCGACGCCTATGTCGCACGCCGCCGCGAGGAGATCGCCGCCGATCCCGAAGGTTAGGACCTTTTGCCCGATGCCCTATGATCTCGTCATCCGTCACGCGACGCTGATCGCCGGCGACGGATCGAAGCCTCTCGAGGCCGACATCGCCGTCACCGGCGACAGGATCGTCGCCATCGGTCAGCTGGACGATGCAACGGGCAGCGAGGAAATCGACGCCGCGGGTAAGGTGGTCGCACCTGGCTTTATCGACGTGCACACTCATGATGACGGCGCGCTTTTGGCGCCACGTGGCATGGACCCGAAGATCAGCCAGGGCGTGACGACGGTGATCGCCGGCAATTGCGGCGTCAGCCTGGCGCCGTTGCTTCTCAACACGACACCACCGCCGCCCTTCACGCTGGTCGGCGGCCGGGAGAGTTTCCGTTTCGATCGTTTTGCCGACTATGTCGCCGAGCTCAAACGGCGCGGCATCGCCACGAACGCGGCTCTATTGGTCGGCCACACCACTTTGCGCCAGCGCTGCATGCCGGTGACCGACCGTCCGGCCAACGAAGCGGAGACGGTGGCGATGCAGGAGGCGGTGGCCGAGGCGATGGCCGAGGGCGCCTTCGGGCTCAGCACCGGGCTCGACTATCCGCCGGCGGTCAACTCTTCGACCGAAGAGGTCAAGGCACTCGCCGCAACGGCGGCCGACCTCGGCGGCCCCTATGTCACCCATACCCGCAACTATTTCGAGACGATGGACGAGGCGATCGAGGAAGCGATCGACATTGCCGATCATGCCAGCGGCAAGCTGTTCATTTCGCACCATCAATGCACCGGCCGCGCCAATTTCGGCAAGAGCCGTCCGTCCTTGGAAAGAATCGATCAGGCGCGCAAAACGATGGACATCGGCATGGATGTCTATCCCTATGCCGCGAGCTCGACGGTGCTGCGACTGGAGCGCTGCGACACGGGTCTGAAGATCCTCGTCACATGGTCCGATCCGCATCCTGAAATGGCGAGGCGCGAGATCGCCGACATCGCGCGCGAATGGAACTGCAGTGAGCGCGAGGCGGGCCAGCGCCTGCTGCCGGCGGGCGCCGTCTACTTCCAGCTGGACGAGACGGATGTGCGCAACATCATCGCGCACCCGCGCACGATGATCGGCTCGGACGGCCTGCCGCACGATATCCATCCGCATCCGCGCCTATGGGGCACGTTTCCGCGCGTGCTCGGCCATTACGCCAGGGATGTCGGCCTGTTCAGCCTGCAGGAGGCGGTGTTCCGCATGACCGGCCTGCCCGCGCGTGAATTCGGCATCCAGCAACGCGGCCTGCTGGCCGAAGGCAATTTCGCCGACCTCGTCATCTTCGATCCGGCGACGATCATCGACACCGCCACTTTCGAGGAACCGCGCCGGCCCGCCGCCGGCATCGAGCATGTCTTCGTCAACGGCGTGTCCGTGTGGACTGACGGCAAGGCGACCGGATCGCTGCCGGGCACGGTACTCAAGCCCTCAGCTTCAAAGGTTGTCCGAGGCACATGCGGCTGCGGCGCCGATCACAAGGCCTCGTAGATCCGGTCCACCATCTCAAGCGTGTAGACGAACTCAACCGGCCGCGTGCAGCGCCAGCCGTCGAAAGGCTGGCCGGCAAGCGCCTTCAGCGCCTCGGGAAGGCGCAGGATGCCGCCGCCATAGAGCCGGTTGGCCATGTCGAGCATGCCGATGCGGTGCATGGCTTCGCTCATGCTGCCACAGGCCTCCTTGACCAGCCAGACCCTGAACCCCTGATAGACTGCGTCGAACACGCTCTCGGTCACGCAGCTGTCGGTCAGCACCCCGGTCACGATCAGGTTCTCGACCTTGAGGTCGGCAAGCCGTCTTGAAAGGTCGGTGCGGCGAAAGGCGCTCGGCCAGTGCTTGTGGATGACGATGTCGCCGGGCATCGCCGCCACCTCGGCGCAGATCGCGGCGCCATCGCTGCCGGCCACGGCGGAGCGGAATTCCTCGGTCAGGGTTTCCTCCTGCCTTACATAGCCGTCGCGTTCTTCCGGCTGCACCCAGGCTTGCGCATGGATGACGGGCACGCCTGCTGCGCGGGCGGCTTCGATCAGCGCGGCGGCATTGGCGAGCACCGCGTCATAGCCGATGACCGGCCAGGCGGCTCCGGGACGGTACTCGTTTTGCAGATCGATGACGAGCAAGGCGGTCGCGGCAAGGTTCATGGCTGTCCCGGGGGGTTGTCGAAGTGGGTGACGAATTGAAGAAGCAGGCGGATCGCCTGGTCGAGATCGGCGATTTCCATGGCTTCATGCGGGTTGTGGCTGCCATTCTCGTTGCGCACGAAGATCATGGCGGTCGCAATACCGGCGCCGGCAAAGCTTGCCGCATCATGCCCCGCTCCGCTCGGCACATGCGGCGCCGGAATTTGCAGTTCGGCGGCGGCGCGGTCCAGCCTCGCTATCAACGCCGGCGACATCGTCGTCGGCTCCCAGGTGAAGCGCGGTCCGGCCTCGAAGCTGACGCCGCGCTTCTTGCCTACTTCTGTGAAAAGCGCGTGCAGCCTTGCCTCGATCCGGTCCAGCACGGCGGCCTCGGCGCTACGCACATCGAGTGTGAAGCGAAGCTCGCCCAGGACGCGGCTGCCGCCGTGTTGCGCAGGATCGGACTGCACGCGGCCGAAGGTGATGGTGGCTTCATGGCCGTCGCGCTCGAGCGCGTCCCATTCCGCTTCAAGGCCGGCGACCAGATCGGCAAAGCCGAGCACGCTGTCATGCCGGGCGAAGCGCGGCTCGGCGCCGGAATGCGCGTAGGCGCCGAGGCAGGTCGCGTCGACATAGCGAAACCCGCCGGCGATCCCGGTGACGATGCCGACCGGCGCGCCGGATGCGACAAGGCGTGGTCCCTGCTCGATATGCACTTCGACGAAAGCCGCGATCCGTCCGGCATCGATGCCCGGCACGCCGCGCTGCACGGCATCAGGGTCGAAACCTTCCTCCAGCATATGGTCAGCCAGCGTGCGTCCGCTGTCCGACCGCTTCGCTTCCAGCGCTATCGGCTCCAGCAGGCCGACAGCTGCCTGGCTGCCGGGATAGGACAGCGGAAACCAGACCGCTTCCTCGGCGCGGGTCGCCAGCACGATCAGGTCGCGCGGCAATTGGATGCCTTGCCCGACCAGTTCGGCCATCACGGCCAGCCCTGCCACCACACCCGCGGCGCCGTCGAAATTGCCGCCATGCGGCACGCTGTCGAGATGCGAACCGAGAACGATCATCGGCAAATCCGGATTACGGCCCTTCAGCGTCAAATAGAGATTGCCGGCGGCATCGACGCGCGCCGTGGCGCCGAGCTGCTCGGCTTCGTCGCGAATGAGGGCGTGGGCAAAACGCTCGCCGGGCCCATA
>NZ_RZPQ01000690.1:0-3168 GCF_003999135.1 Mesorhizobium sp. M7A.F.Ca.CA.004.06.1.1
GGGCTGGTCGACAAATTGCTCGAGCAGATCGCGCCGTTCAAGCCTGATTTCAGCTACAACCGAATGGTTTCCAGCCTGGAAAAACTGGAGGACGGCAGTTTTCGCGTCACCACCGACGAAAACGAGGTGTTCGAGGCCAAGGTGGTGGTGATTGCCGCCGGCGGCGGCTCCTTCCAGCCCAAGCGTCCGCCGATCCCCGGCATAGAGCCCTATGAAGGCAAGAGCGTCTTCTATTCGGTGCGCCGGATGGAGGATTTTCGCGGCCATGACCTCGTTATCGTCGGTGGCGGCGACTCGGCACTCGACTGGACGCTGAACCTGCAGCCGGTGGCAAAGAGCGTGACGCTGGTGCACCGGCGGCCCGAGTTCCGTGCCGCCCCCGACAGCGTCAACAAGATGTATGCCATGCAGGAGATGAGGCAGCTGGAGTTCCAGGTCGGGCAGGTGACCGGATTGACCGGTGCCGACGGCCAACTGTCATCGGCCACCATCAAGGGACCTGACGGCGATGTCGAGGTGCCTTGCACGCGCATGCTGCCGTTCTTCGGCCTGACCATGAAGCTCGGACCGATCGCGGAGTGGGGTCTCAACCTTCACGAGAACCTTATTCCGGTCGATACCGAGAAGTTCCAGACATCGGTGCCCGGTATCTTCGCGGTCGGCGACATCAACTGGTATCCGGGCAAGCTGAAGCTGATCCTGTCTGGCTTCCACGAAGTGGCGCTGATGGCGCAGGCCGCCAAGCGCATCATCAGCCCCGGCGAGCGCATCGTTTTCCAGTACACGACCTCATCGACCAGCCTGCAGAAGAAGCTCGGCGTCTCCGGCTGAAGCTTACTCGGCGAGGATGGGCGCCGCATTGTCGGCGTAACCGCGAAGCTCCTTTTCGGGCATCAGCGTCAGCGTGATCAGCCCCAGCAGCAATGTAACGGCGGCGACGGCAAAGATCATCACGAACGGCTCGACCGTCGCGCTATGGCCCACGATCCGCACGCCTTCACCGGCAAGTGGCAAGCCGTAGCCCAGAGCGACCGCGCCGAGCATCGCGACACCAAGCGCACTGCCAAGCGAACGCAGGAATGTCAGCACGCCCGTCGCGACGCCGAGATGCACGCGATCGACGGCGTTCTGGACCGACACGGTGGTGACCGGAAACGTCGTTCCGGTTCCAAACCCGATGCAGATCGTCAAGACCTCTACCTCCAGCAGCGTTGCATATCCTGCGACGACGGCCAGCAGGCAGAGGCACAGCATGCTGAAGACGACGCCCACCATCGCGATGCGCTTGTAGTGGGTAAAATGCGGTATCATACGCCCGCTGAATGCCGCGCCGCCGACGGTCCCCAGCAGAAGCCCGAGCATCGCGATGCCCGACTCTGCGGCCGACAGGCCGAGCACCGCCTGAAGATAGACGGGCAGGTACACAGCCATGCCGACGCTTGCGGCCTGAAGCAGGAACATCGAAAGCGTGCCCGCCAGGACGATTGGATTGCCAAGCACTTCGAGTGAGATGAGCGGCTCGGCGGCTCGCATAAGCCGCAAGGCAAAAGCGCCCCAGAAAATCGCCGAACCGCAGAGAACGCCGATGACTTCAAGCGAAATCCAGGGATAGGCGCTGCCGCCCCAGTTCAATGCGAGCAGCAGCAGCGCCGTGGCAATGATCAGAAGCAACGCGCCCAGGCCGTCGATGCGATGGCGCTTTGCGGCAACGGGCAGTTTCTTGAGCGGCTTGTTGATGATCGCCATCGCAAGAACACCAAGCGGAATGTTGATCCAGAAGATCAGTGACCAGTGCAGGTGCTCTGCGAAAGTGCCGCCGAGCAACGGACCGGCAACGCTGGCGACAGCCCATGTGCCGGAGAACCAGGCGGCATAGCGTGCCCGCTCGCGCGGCGGAACGAGATCGCCGACCACGGTCTGCGTCAACGCGAACAAGCCGCCGCCGCCGGCGCCCTGGATCGCCCGCCCGACAACCAGCACAAACATGTTGGGAGCCATCGCACTGACCAGCGATCCCGCCAAAAAGATCAGGATCGCGGCATAGACGGTCGGCCGGCGTCCGTAGACATCGGAAATCTTGCCGTAGAGCGGGGCCACGGCGGTAGCGGTCAGAAGATAACCGGTGACGATCCATGGCAGATAGTGTGCGTTTCCGAGCGCATGCCCGATGGTCGGCATGGCTGGCGCAACAATGGTCTGGTCGAGTGCCGCCAACAGCATCGACAACAGCACGCCGCCGATAATGGCGTTCTTTTCGCTCTCTGTTATCGGCGTGCCGGTTTCCGCCATCGTTTTGTTATCGACAGCCTGGTCCATGATCGTTCATCCATAAGCTTGCGATTTGACCGGCCCTGTTCAGCCGTTCCGGTTTCTTGACCGTTTGGATCGCATTGGTGTTTTAAGCTCGCGTCTGGCGAGCCTGACATATGTCGTCCCATATAGGCCGGTTTCGACAGGGGCTCGAAAGTTTTTCGAATCTGGCACTACCTCCAGCGAATTTGGCTTTCAGTTCGGGTGCGTTCAGGCCGGCGGCAGTCGGCCGTTGCCGATGCGCTCCATGCGGTAGCGCAGCAGCCGCAAGATGCGGCTTTCGAAATTGACGCTTTCGACGCGGTCGAACTGAAGCTGGGCGCGGTCGTGCTTGGCCAGGACAGCCGCGGTGATCGCGGCCGCCTTGGCCTTGGCGGCATCGCAGTTCTTTTGCGGGTAGGTGGCCTTCAAGGCCTCTTCGAGTTCGCCGCCATGGTTCTTGGCGATTTCGACATGGCGCTCCTCATGGCGCTTGATGTCGGCGGACAGCGTATCCCAGAACAGCCTGACATCGGCGTCGGCCTTGCGCGGGCGGCGCCACTCGGGAAGGATCACCTTCACCTTGACGGTCACCGCCGCGTCGGCGATCCGGCAGGAACTCGGCGTCTGCGCATAGCTGACACGGGTGGTGAAGGCCATCTGCGTGGCGCCCGGGTGCCGGTTGCCGGTGCTTTTCACCTCCGGCCCGCGTTTGGAGAGTTGTGCCTCGATGTCGTCGAGGGTGCTGCCGCCGATGGCGAAATAGCTGTACGTCTTGACGAGATTGGCGGTCGCCGCCGGAAGCGGGGTCATGGCGAGCAGCAGCGCGCAAGCCAAGGATCGTTTCACGCCCAGGGACCGTCTTTTCATGCCAAGCAT
>NZ_RZPQ01000691.1:0-3164 GCF_003999135.1 Mesorhizobium sp. M7A.F.Ca.CA.004.06.1.1
GGAAGCGCGGGCCGAGGCTGGTCAGGATCTCGTCGAACTGCTCGGTCCCTCGCAAAGCGTCGATGACGCCGCCGGCCATGCCGGCACCATCGGCTACGAGATCCTGACCAGCCTCGGCCCGCGCTTCCATCGGCGCTATGTCGGCGGTTGAGCGGTTTGGCCGCGCTTGACAAGCGGACGCCTGTCGGCAAGGCTCCGGGCATGAGCAACCTCGCTTATATCAGAACCTTGTTCCGGGTCTGCCCGATCGCGGGATCGTAGCCCCGGCGCGGCCGCCTTTTGGCGTCCGTCCGAACCGGGGCATTTCTACCTGACATCATCATTCCCGAGCCAGACAGCTTCGCGGCTGCCGGCTTTCATCAAGCCACCGTTTGTGCGGCGGCAGGCGCGCGTCTGTTGGATGCGCCAAGTCATGAGGTTTGCCATGCAACATGCAACAGGATTGCGTCCACCGAGCCGGCTTCTGGTCAGCGATGCCGACCACCACCGGCTGACGGGCCTGGCGCGGGCGTCGCTCGACCGCGTGCCCGAGACGGCCGAAGAACTGCTTTCGGAGATGGACCGTGCCTTCGTGACGGCAGCGGCTTCCATGCCGGCCAACGTGGTGCGGATGGGTTCGACGGTGACAATCCGCAACGATGGCGGCCACACCCAGCGCATCACGCTGGTCTATCCCGGCGAAGCAGACATCAGTGAAAACAGGATCTCGGTGCTGACGCCGATGGGGACGGCGCTTATCGGCGCGTCGATCGGGCAGACAGTGTGCTGGAGCAGCCGTGGCGGCCGGGAACTGTCGGCGACCATCGAAGCGGTCGATGCGCCGGCCTGCGGGCGGGAAGGGTCCTGAGCATGGAGACGGCGATGACAGGCGCGAATTTCCGGCTGACGACGAAGGACTTCGCCGTCCTCGAGATCATGTTGGAGCGTTGGCGGGCTTTCGCGGATCCGATTGTTCCAATGCTTGAAGAGAAGCTTTCCAAAGCCGAGGTCGTCGCGATCGATTCGGTCGGATCCGATATCGTGACGCTGAACAGCAGGCTGGTGTTTCGTGTCGATGCCGGCCCTGCCGAGACCCGAACTCTGGTGCAGAATGAGGTGCACGGTCCGGTCGGCTCCAGCCTGTCGATCATGACAAGGCGGGGGCTTTGCATGCTCGGCATGGCCGAGGGTCAGACTGCATGGATCGAACAGGCCGACGGCAGGCGGGAGTCGGTCCTGATCGCGACCGTGCTCTACCAGCCGGAGGCCGCGCGGCGTGCCGTCAGGGAGAAATCCCGAGACGAGGCGCGACGGCCGCATGGGCTCACCCTCGTCTACAGCGCCGCAGCCGATTGGCGGCCCCTTGGCGAAAGGGCCGGAATGCGGCAGACAGGGGATGACGACCCCGGTCCCACGGCGGCGTGAACAGGCAACACTGCATGATCCCGAAAGTCGGCATCGATTTTCGCTGGGGATCGTGCGCAAATCGGAAATACGGCCGCGTCCAGGCGTCCTCAAGGGCGTGCGGCGCGGCAAGGAGTGAACGATGAAGATCATGGTGCTGGGCGGCGGCGTCATCGGAGTGACCACGGCGTACTTTCTTGCCGAGGCCGGCCACGAGGTGACGGTTCTCGATCGCCAGAAAGGCCCGGCGCTGGAAACCAGCTTCGCCAATGCCGGCGAGATTTCGCCCGGCTACGCCTCGCCCTGGGCCGGACCCGGCATTCCGCTGAAGGCGATCAAATGGCTGCTGATGAAGCATGGCCCGCTGGTGGTGCGGCCGGCCTTCGACCCGCATATGTGGACATGGCTGATCAAGATGCTGCGCAACTGCACCGCCGAGCGCTATGCGATCAACAAGGCGCGCATGGTGCCGCTCGCCGAATACAGCCGCGACACGCTGAAGGCGCTACGCGAAGCGACCGGCATCGCCTATGACGAGCGCACCCAGGGCACGCTGCAGCTGTTCCGGACGCAAAAGCAGCTTGACGGCACCGGCGGAGATGTCGAGGTGCTGAAGAAGTATGGCGTGCCTTACGAGACCCTCGACCAGGACGGCTGCATCGCGGCTGAGCCTGGCCTTGCCGGGGTGCGCGAAAAGTTCGTCGGCGGCCTCAGGCTGCCGCACGACGAGACCGGCGACTGCAAGATGTTCACCGACAGGCTGGCCGAACTCTGTGTGGCCCGTGGCGTCAAGTTCGAGTACGACGTGACGATCTGGCGCGTCATCCGCAGCCGCAACCGCATCGCCAATCTCAGCACCAGCAAGGGCTGGAAAACCGCCGACGCCTATGTGATGGCGCTGGGCAGTTATTCGGCAGGTTTCATGCGCCGGGTGAAGCGGCCGATCCCGGTCTATCCGGTCAAGGGCTATTCGATCACCGTGCCGATCAAGGACGCCGCCGCGGCACCGGTGTCGACGGTGATGGACGAGACCTACAAGGTGGCGATCACCCGGCTCGGCGACCGCATCCGGGTTGGTGGTACGGCCGAGATTTCCGGCTTCGACCTCAGGCTGCACGAATCGCGGCGGCGCACGCTGGAACACTCGGTTGGCGATCTCTTTCCGGGCGCCGGCGCCATGCGGGACGCGACGTTCTGGTGCGGGCTGCGGCCGATGACGCCGGATGGTCCGCCGCTGATCGGCCGCACCGAGCTTTCCAATCTCTATCTCAACACCGGCCACGGCACGCTCGGCTGGACCATGGCTTGTGGCTCGGGCAAGGTTCTGGCCGACATCATCTCCAGCCGGGTGCCTGACATCGACGTTCGCGACCTCGCGCAGGAGCGCTATCTACGGTAGAGGGTCAGAATGCCTGCCGGACCCAGTCCTCGTCGAACAGCAGCCGATAGGCCCATGGGATCGTCACATTGGTGGCGACCGGATTGGAGTGGGCGACATAGTCGTCATAGATCGGCTTCATCCTGGTGTAGAAGGCCGGATCGAGCACCATCATGCCGTTCTCACTGTCGTGGAAGAAGCTGCGGTTGTTGAGATTGACCGACGAGATGGCGACCAACCTTTCGTCGATCATCATGATCTTGGAATGCAGCACCACGTCAGGCGCCTTGAATTCGCGGATGTTGATGCGGTCGCCATATTTCTCGACGAACAGCTTGTTGAGCGCGGTGAGAAACTTGCCGCCGATATCGCCCTTGAGATCGATGCGGCCGACAATGTCTGT
>NZ_RZPQ01000692.1:0-3164 GCF_003999135.1 Mesorhizobium sp. M7A.F.Ca.CA.004.06.1.1
GCCATGGCGATATTGGCCGGATTGCTGACGGTCGCCGCGTGCGGCGCGGGCATGGCCGGCTCACTCACTGGAAGCGAGGGAGACAAGCTTTTCCCGCCGTACCTGCCGCGAAATCCCAAGGATCCCTGCACCAAGACCTACAAGGCCTATGTCGCGGCCGGTGGCCATTCAGCGTACGCAACCACTCCCTACGCGCGGATAATGTCGTCGTACATAGTTTGCGGCGGCCACCTCAACGCACCATCTCAAAAGAGGGCCGAAGAGTTGGCGATGAAATCCTGTCAGTCAACCCGCGGCCACTACAAGGTCACGACCGGCGGCGCCTGCGAGATCGCTGCCTCCAAATAGGCTGGCGCCTGCCAGAATGGCGCTGCCCGAGGCAAAACCGGGAGGCTCCATGTTCGCCAAGATCCTGATCGCCAATCGCGGTGAGATCGCTTGTCGTGTCATCCGGACGGCGCGCAAGATGGGTGTGCGCACTATCGCCGTCTATTCGGATGCCGATGCGAGATCCCTGCATGTCGAGATGGCCGACGAGGCGGTGCATATCGGCCTCTCGCCCGTCGGCGAAAGCTATCTGCGCGGTGACAAGATCATCGCCGCGGCCCTGGCAACGGGCGCACAAGCCATTCACCCCGGCTACGGCTTCCTGTCGGAAAATCCCGATTTCGTCGACCAGGTGGTGGCGGCGGGGCTGATTTTCATCGGCCCGTCGGCGGCCTCGATCCGGGCCATGGGGCTGAAGGACGCCGCCAAGCGGCTCATGGAAAAGGCCGGCGTGCCGGTCGTGCCGGGCTATCATGGCGAGGCGCAGGAGATCGTGCTGCTTGCGTCCAAGGCACGCGAGATCGGCTACCCGGTGCTGATCAAGGCGCGCGCCGGCGGCGGCGGCAAGGGTATGCGCCGGGTCGAGCATCCCGATGAATTTTCCGAGGCGCTGTCCAGCGCGCGGCGCGAGGCGAAAGCCGCTTTCGGCGACGACCGCGTGCTGGTCGAAAAATATGTCGACAAGCCGCGCCATATCGAGGTGCAGGTGTTCGGCGACAATTTCGGCAATGCAGTGCACCTTTATGAACGCGACTGCTCGGCGCAGCGCCGCCACCAGAAAGTGATCGAGGAATCGCCCGCGCCCGGCATGACCGAGGCTTTGCGCAAGGCGATGACGGATGCGGCGGTGAAGGCCGCCAAGGCGATCCATTATTCAGGCGCCGGCACCATCGAGTTCCTCTACGAGAATGGCGAGTTCTACTTCATCGAGATGAACACGCGCCTGCAGGTCGAGCATCCGGTGACGGAAGCGATCACCGGCATCGATCTCGTGCATGAGCAGATCCGCGTCGCCTCCGGTGGCGGCCTCTCGGTGAAGCAGGAGGACATCAAGTTCAACGGCCACGCCATCGAATGCCGCATCAACGCCGAGGACCCGCGCACCTTCACCCCCTCGCCCGGCACGATCACCCATTTCCACACACCGGGCGGCCTGGGCATCCGCGTCGATTCCGGCGTTTATTCCGGCTACAAGATCCCGCCATACTATGACAGCCTGATCGGCAAGCTGATCGTGCATGGGCGTAATCGCGTCGAGTGCATGATGCGCCTGCGCCGCGCCCTGGACGAGTTCGTCGTCGACGGCATCAAGACGACGTTGCCGCTGTTTCGCGATCTCGTCGGCAATGCCGACATCGCCAATGGCGACTACGACATCCACTGGCTGGAAAAATACCTGGCCAAGGAAGACTAGCGCGGAGACGCGATGACCCGCCCCTACGCGCCCGGCTATCGCATCCCCACCGACCTTCTGCTCAAGGCATACGCCTCGGGCGTCTTCCCGATGGCCGAAAGTGCCGGCGACCCGGAGGTGTTCTGGGTGCGGCCGGAGACGCGCGGCATCATTCCGCTCGATGGTTTTCACGCGCCGAAAAGCCTCAGGAAAACGATCAGGAAGAACCCCTTCGACATCCGTTTCGATTTCGATTTCGAAGCGACCATCGACGGCTGCGCCGAAAAGCGCGTGGAACGGCGCTCGACCTGGATCAATGCGCCGATCCGCGAAGCCTATGTCGAGTTGCATCGGATAGGCCATTGTCATTCGGTCGAGGCGTGGCGCGAGGACCGGCTGGTCGGTGGCCTCTATGGCGTGTCGCTCGGCCGGGTGTTTTTTGGCGAGAGCATGTTCGCCAGGGAGACGGACGCTTCCAAGACCTGCCTTTTCTATCTCGTCGAGCGCTTGAAGGCACGCGGCTTCGCTCTGCTTGACACCCAGTTCACCACCGAGCACCTCAAGCGCTTCGGCGCGGTCGACGTGCCGCGCGGCAAATATGAAAAGATGCTGGCCGACGCGCTGAAGGGCGAGGCCGTATTCTATCCCTGAAGATTGAGCCTACTTCCCAGTGGCGGCTTCCAATGGCGTCTGCGAATGGAACATCATCTTCCAGCCGTTGACGCGATGGACATAGCCGGTGCTGACCAGCGCGACGTAAGGTTCGCCGTTCTCGCGTGTCGCATGTGCCTCGTAGGTCAGCATGATGATGTCGCTGCCCGGCTCGATAATACCCTTGAGGTCGATTTTCAGGTCGCGCCAGCGGTTGGGCCTGGTTGCGGTCTTGGCGAGATCCGCATTGTCCATCGCCTGTGCCATCTGCGGAAACGCCACCAGGCATTCGGTGTCGACATTGGCCGCATAGTAGGCCGCGTCGCCCGTCCAGAATCCCTTTTCAAGTTCCAGCAACTCTGCCTTGCCAGCCGTGATCCGCTTGCTGTCTGACATCGGAAGATCCTCCCTGCGCATAGATGCGCGCTCATCCGTGCCCCAACGTATGGTGGCAAGGAGGGTTCCGGAGGATCAGTTGGTGTCGGTCGTATCGGGGTCCGAAGCGTCCGGCTCCGTCACGCCAGGATCTGTCACGTCCGGAGCGGTCGCGGCTTTCGGTTTGGCCGCCGCGGGCTTGGGCGCCTCGGCTTTGGTTGCGTCAGCCTTGGCGCCGTCGGGCGCCGGCACATCCGACTTCTGCTTGCATTCCTTCAGCCAGACGTCGTAGACGGCATGCTCGACGGCATTGAGGCCGGGGCTTTCGGCAAACATCCAGCCGGTGAAGATGCGGCGAATTTTGCGGTCGAGCGTGATCTCGTCGACCTCGACGAAGGAATCGGTCTTCGGCGCCTCG
>NZ_RZPQ01000693.1:0-3164 GCF_003999135.1 Mesorhizobium sp. M7A.F.Ca.CA.004.06.1.1
GTCGGCGCCGTCATCGGCAACATTGGCGGCGGCCAGGCTGCCGACCGGTTCGGCGCGACCCGCACCGTCGGCTGGTCGTTGGCGCTGAGTGCCGGCATGCTGGTCCTGCTGTCGGTCATCCCGACCTTTCTGCCGCCGCATATTGCCGGACCGGCGCTGATGGCGATGATGGTGCCGTGGGGCATCGTCGGCTGGGCCTTCCCGCCGGCGCAGGCCAGCCGCATCATCAAGCTGGCGCCCGACGCCGCACCGATCGTGCTGTCGCTCAATGCTTCGGCGCTCTATCTCGGCGTCGCACTCGGCGCGGTGGTCGGCGGTGCCGTGCTGCGCTACGGCGCGCCGGCCGATCTCGGCCTGGTCGCCGCGATCTTCCCGATCATCGGGCTTGGCATCGTGGTCGCCGGCCGCCGGGCGGCTCGGCCTGTAGAGATGCCTGCCGAGTAATCTCTTTGAAAGCCGTCGGCCGGCTCAGCTGGCCGGCGGCAGATCGAAATCGAGCGCGGCGATGTCATCCAGCGCCGCGCGCAGCTTTTCAGCCTTGTCCCTGCCGACGACATCCTCGAAACGCTGCTGGGCGATCTGCCACAGTTTCATCGCCGCCTCGAGCTTGGCCAGCCCCTGCGGCGTCAGCCGCACACGCTTGACGCGGCGGTCGTCCGGGTCGGCGAAGGTCTCGACATAGCCGTCGCGGATCAGTGGTTTCAGCGTATGGCCGAGCGCCGACAGGTCCATGATCAGCGACGCGGCGATGGCCCCCATCGCCGGCTCGTCGCCGATATGGATTTGGTAGAGCAGTCCCTGCTGTGTCGCCTTGAGGCCTGACGGATCCACCACATCATCATAAAACTTGCCGAGTTTGCGCGCCGCGCGGCGCAGCGCGGCGTTGTTGCAGAGCGTGAGGTCGGGCAAGCTGTCCTTTGACATGATGGTCCTTGGCGCCGGCGAATGACGCCCGGCTGCACCCCTCAAATAATCCCCGTCCGTATCATTGACAAGATAGTGGCATATGCCTACTTCGCAATTAGTGGTATATGCCACTAAATCAATCAAGCGGCTTCCGGCAATGCGGCAGATGCCACGGCGCCGGATCAGTCGAAACGAACCAGATCAGTCGAAGAAGGAACAGGACAATGAGTGGACAGGGCAACAAGGGCACGGCGGTCGTCACCGGTGCTTCGTCGGGCATCGGCGCGGTCTATGCCGACCGGCTGGCGGGGCAGGGCTACGATCTGGTGCTGGTGGCGCGGCGCGCCGACCGGCTGGAGGAACTGGCCGGGAAGCTGCGCCAGACCTATGGCCGCAAGGTCAGCGTGATCAGCGCCGACCTCTCCAACGACGGCGACGTCCGCCGCGTCGAACAGGCGATCGCCAGCGACGACAGCGTGACGCTGCTGGTCAACAATGCCGGCCTTGGCGGCCAGTCCGTGGTGGCAACCGCCGATGCGGACGCTGCCGAACGCATGATCAAGGTCAATGTCATCGCCCTGACGCGGCTGACCCGTGCCGTGCTGCCGGGGTTTTTGGCGCGCAACCGAGGTGCGGTCGTCAACATCGCCTCGGTGCTCGCCTATGAGACCTCGTTCGGCGGCATCTACAGCGGTACCAAGGCCTATGTCGTCAACTTCACCGAGGCTCTGCACCGCGAGGTCGAGGGTACGGAGGTGAAGGTGCAGGTGGTGCTGCCGGGCGCGACACGGACGGATTTCTGGGAGCTTGCTGGCAGCGATATCGACCAGCTTCCGAAGGAAATCATCATGAGCGCCGACGATATGGTCGATGCGGCCCTTGTCGGCCTTGCCAGGGGTGAAGCCGTCACCGTGCCGGCGCTCGCCGAGCCAGCCAAACTGGACATTTTCCTCGGTGCCCGGCAGGCCTTCTACGGCAGCCTGCACGCCGACAAGCCGGCAGCCCGCTACGCGGCTTGAGGGCCACCTCTGTCCCCCGCTCTGTCGCTACGCTATGCACACATCTTCTGTGACTGGCGTGACTGATCGGTGTGAGGCTTGATTGCCACGTGGTTCCCCCAATCCGTCGCTGCTTCGCAGCGCCACCTTTCCCCCCTCCGGAGGGAAAGGAAGGGAGCTTTGCTGGACGAGCGTTGACGGCAAAAAGCCTGGCGCCTTTCCTCTACCCCGTCGATCGGGGGAGAGGTGGCTCGGCGAAGCCGAGACGGAGTGGGGGTCGACCAGCGCCGCATAAGAGCTTTGTTGGGGCAAGCCCCAGGTTCTGCAAGGCCGCCGCGTCCCTACACCGTCCGCCACATCGGAATGATCGAGGCGGCCAGCACCAGTGCCAGCACGATGTTGAGCGCGCGCCATTGCCATTCGGTCTTGAGCAGCCGCGCCAGCACCATGCCGGCCACGCACCACAGTGAAAGCGAGGCGGCGGCCGCGAGGCCGAAGGTGGCGCCGAGCAGCAGCGCAAGTTGCACCGGTCCGCTGGCCAATGCCGCGAACGAAGCCGCGGCGCCTAGTCCCATCGCCCAGCCTTTCGGGTTCATCCATTGAATGCCGGCGCCGCCCAGAAAGCTGTTCGGCCTGGCCATGCTCACATCCAGATTGGGCGGTCCGCTGCGGCCGATCTTGATCGCCAGCCAGAGGAGATAGAGCGAGCCGACGACCTTCATGGCCAGTTGCAGCGAAGGCACGGCAAGCAGCAGACCGGCAAGCCCGGCGGCAGCGGCACCCGTGACGGTGGCGAGGCCGGCGGCGCTGCCGACCAGCAGGGGCACGGAACGGCGAAAGCCGAACTGCGCGCCGGACGCCGTAGACAGGGTCGTGGCGATGCCGGGCGTGGTGGTGGCGACGATGGCAAAAAGGATGAGCGGGAGAATGGGCTCGAGCATGCGGCGTCCTCTGTCAGAGGGCTGCGATCGTAGCTGCGTGCGAACTTCAGTAAATGCAATGTTTGCTATGGTCAGCATTAGGATAGATAATGCCACCCATGATCCGAAATCTCGACATGGCGCTGATCCGCACCTTCATCACCGTCGCCGACAAGGCCAGCATGACGGCGGCGGCCAATGCGCTGCACCTGACGCAGGGTGCTGTCAGCCAGCAGGTCAAGCGGCTGGAGGAGGCGCTCGGCTCCAGCCTGTTTACGCGCGACCGGCGCGGCTTGCGGCTGACGCGCGCCGGTGAACAGCTGTTCGGCAGGGGCAAGCG
>NZ_RZPQ01000694.1:0-3159 GCF_003999135.1 Mesorhizobium sp. M7A.F.Ca.CA.004.06.1.1
GGCCGCAACCCCCGCACGGGTGGCATGCGAAATAGCCCAGCCACTCTCCACGCTCTCGAAGATGGTCGGCAGAGCTTCGGCCCAGCAGGCCTGGCGACGCTCGCGGCTCGCCGTTTCCAATCTCGCCGGACGCATTGCCGAACTCGGCATCAACTGTGGCCTAAGCCGCATGCCGTCACTCTATCTGGCCGGCACGATGCTTGGTCCGCCGGAACTGCGCGACGAGGCCGAGGCACGTCGGCTAGCCGGCATCGGCGCCAGCTGCTTAACCCGACAGCAGCTAGCCGAGAAATTCGGCATCGACCGCGAAGGCGCCATTCTCGGCCACGGCAATATCGCCCTCGACCCACGCAAGCTGACGGCTGGGCTGCTGCTGAAATCCCTGGAGCGCAAGGCACGCTTCTATGCCCCCGTGGAAGCCACAATGATCGAGGACAGCGCCGAAGCTGTTGTCGTCGCGACCAGGGATGGCCCGACCATAACCGCACGACATGTTGTTCTGGCCACCGGCTACGAACTTGTCGACATCGTGCCGGCCACCGCCCACCGGATCATCTCGACATGGGCGATTGCGACACGCCCGCAACCGCGAAAGCTCTGGCCGGACGCAGCGTTCATCTGGGAAGCGTCGGAGCCGTATCTGTATATGCGCACGACGGTCGACGGCCGGGTCATTTGCGGCGGCGAGGACGAGGATTTTATCGACGAAGCGCGGCGCGACGCGCTGATCGCCGACAAGAGCACACGCATCGCCGAGAAGCTCGGCCTGATAGTTCCGCATCTCGACACCAGACCCGATTTTGCCTGGACCGGCTCGTTCGGCACCACGACCACCGGCCTGCCCTATATCGGCGCCATTCCCCGCCACCCGCGCATCCATGCGGTGATGGGCTACGGTGGCAACGGCATCACCTTCTCGCAGGTCGCTTCCGAGATTGTCCCGGCTTCGATCAACGGGCTGGATGACATGGATGCAAGATTGTTTGCCTTCAACCGCTGAGTGCAACCCTATAAACAATCCATCATCACCTGATTGTAACGCATCTGAAATACACTTAAGTCTTTGGTGAAGTCGGCGGCGCGAGAATGGCTTGTGCGGCCTTCGTCTGAGGGAGAGCCAAATGGATTTCAGTGGTTTCGATATTGCGATTGGTGCACTTGCACTTCTGGTATTGGTGCTGCTGATCAAAGGCATCAGGACAATCCCGCAAGGTTACAATTATACGGTGGAGCGCTTTGGCCGTTACACCAAGACACTGAGCCCAGGCCTCAATTTCATTTTCCCGTTCATCGACCGTATCGGCGCCAAGATGAACATGATGGAGCAGGTGCTTGACGTTCCGAGCCAGGAAATCATCACCCGCGACAACGCCATTGTCGGTGTCGACGGCATCGCCTTTTTCCAGATCCTCAACGCGGCGCAGGCCGCCTACCAGGTTTCCGGCCTGCAGAACGCCATCCTCAATCTGACGATGACCAACATCCGTACCGTCATGGGTTCGATGGATCTCGATGAACTCCTGTCGAACCGCGACGCCATCAACGAGCGCCTGCTGCGTGTCGTCGATGAGGCAGCCCACCCGTGGGGCATCAAGATCACCCGCGTCGAAATCAAGGACATCAACCCGCCGGCCAACCTTATCGAATCGATGGGCCGGCAGATGACCGCGGAACGCAACAAGCGTGCCCAGATCCTTGCCGCCGAAGGCCTCAAGCAGTCGCAGATCCTCGAGGCCGAGGGCCGCAAGGAAGCCGCCTTCCGCGATGCCGAGGCGCGCGAACGTTCGGCCGAGGCGGAAGCCCGCGCCACCCAGGTGGTGTCGGAAGCGATCTCCAAAGGCGATGTGCAGGCGCTGAACTACTTCGTAGCGCTGAAATACACTGAAGCGCTTGGCAGGATCGGCACGGCCACCAACAGCAAGATCGTGCTGATGCCCTTCGAGGCATCGTCGCTGATCGGTTCGCTCGGCGGCATTGGCGAAATCGCCAAAGAAGTCTTCCGCAGCGAAGGCACGACCGGCTCGCAGAGGCAGGCCGCGCGCCCGCCGGTCGTTCGCCCAACCGACAACTGAGGTCGAAACCAATGATCGACCGCATCGTTTCCGAACTCGGCCCGTGGAACTGGATGGTACTCGGTTTCATCCTGCTGGTGATGGAAGTCATCGCACCGGGTATCTTCATGCTGTGGATCGGCATCGCCGCGCTGATCATCGGCGCCGTGTCGCTGCTGGTCTGGGACGCCGGCTTCTGGACCTGGCAGGTCCAGGTCCTCGCCTTCCTGGCGCTGTCGCTGGTCTCGGCCTATGTCGGCAAGAAGCTGGTCGGCAGCCGCAACGACCCGACCGACCAGCCGCTGCTCAACCGGCGCGGCGCGCAAATGGTCGGCAGGATGGCGACACTTGCCGAGCCGATCCGGGACGGGCGCGGCCGCATCAAGCTGGGCGATACGCTGTGGCGTGTCTCCGGCCCGGATTTGCCGGCCGGCACGCAAGTGCGCGTGACGGGTGCGGCCGATACGGATCTGGAACTGACCGTCGAGGCGGTCTGAATTCTTGAAACCCACCGCTTGGACAAGGTGTGTTGAGATTCAGGTCAGGCCGAGTCGAAAACGGTGGGTTCCGAGAACCGGAGCGGAGCGTACTTTGGGTACGTGAGCACCGGAAGCGCAGGAAACCGTCGTTTGCAGGCCGGCATCACCTTAAGATCAGCACACCTTAGGCGGCGCCGATACGCAGCAGATCGTGCAGGTGGATGAGGCCGACTGGTTTCCGGCCCTCCACCACCATCAGGCTGGTGATGGCTGAGTTGTTGATCGTCTGCAGCGCCGTTGCCACCAGCGTGTCCGGCGTCGCGGTCTTCGGGCCTTTTGTCATCACCTGATCCACCGTCATCGCCAGCAGGTTGCTGCCGATGTGCCGGCGGATGTCGCCATCGGTGATGATGCCGACCAGCGCACCGTCTGCGTCGGTGATCGCGACGCAGCCAAATCCCTTGCGCGACAGTTCCAGGATCGCGTCATGCATGCCGGTGCCCGCAACCACCAGCGGCAGCCTGTCGCCGACATGCATGATCTCGCGGATCTGCGTCAGGTTGGCGCCGAGCTGGCCGCCCGGGTGAAAGGTGCGGAAATGATCCGGCGTGAAGCCGCGTGCTTCGAGC
>NZ_RZPQ01000695.1:0-3150 GCF_003999135.1 Mesorhizobium sp. M7A.F.Ca.CA.004.06.1.1
GTATCGATGATCTGGACCGTATCGTCATCGCTGGCGCATAGGTAGACGAACTTGCCGTCATGCGAGATGGTGATGCCGCGAGGTCTCTGGCCGACTTCAACTGTCTTCACCACCTGCATCGTCGCCGTGTCGACGACGGTCATCGTGTTGTCCTTCTCGTTGGAAACGTAGGCCGTATAGGCCGATGCCGGACTGGCCGTCAGGCCGGCCGCGAGAATGGCGAATGCGCAAGCTCGTTTCTGCACGCAAATTCCTCCCGATTGACTCTACTTGAGAGCGCATTTCGTTTCCGGCTGATCGACACCGAGCGTGTCGAGTTCGGAGACTTGGTGAAGATAGCCCTCTTGTGGCGATGTCGAGACGACGGACTTGGTATCGCCAAGCAAGATCGGCTGGCGAAGCTGGAGGTTCCATTTGCGGAAGGTCAGCTTCTGCCCCTTGAAAGCAGCAACCGAAAAGTCGTCCGAGCGCATGTAGTCGCTGATCTTTTTCGCATCGTCGCCCTTGGTGCGCGTGGTGGCCTCGCCGACGGCACGCACCGCCGTCCAGGCCGACATGTCCTTTGAAAGCATCCGCCGGCTCGCCGTCTTCAAGAAGCGGCTCTGCATCTGGATGCCGCCCCATTGTTCGCTGGCGGGATGCCATGACGATGCAACCAGACCGGCCGTGCCGGCGACCAGCCGCGGCGTCCAGGTGCGATAGGGCACGTAGGTCCCGAAAACCTCGCTTTCGTCCGCGACAAGCACCACGTCATGCTCCGGGAGATCTTGCGTGAACACGGAAATCTGCTGCTGTATCTGCGTGGCGCCGGTGTCGGTGCGCCTGGCTGTGCCGGTATCCTTGAATTCCTTCTCGGCGACGATCTGGCCGCCGAAGCGGGTTGCCGCGCGGCGCAACGCATCGGCGTAGAGACGATCCTGCTCATGCGATCCATACAGCAGCACCCAATTCGGCCACTTCTTCACCATGAGATACTGCGCCAGCGCATCGGCCAGCATGCTGCGCGTCGGCGCGACATGGAAAACGTTGACGCGGCAGTCCTCCTCGCGAAGGCTG
Source organism: Mesorhizobium sp. M7A.F.Ca.CA.004.06.1.1 (assembly GCF_003999135.1). Classification (NCBI taxonomy): domain Bacteria; kingdom Pseudomonadati; phylum Pseudomonadota; class Alphaproteobacteria; order Hyphomicrobiales; family Phyllobacteriaceae; genus Mesorhizobium; species Mesorhizobium sp. M7A.F.Ca.CA.004.06.1.1. The sequence goes on from NZ_RZPQ01000695.1 coordinate 1,057, forward strand.
TCGTCGGTGGCGCCGACGTTGAAGATCAGCACGCCTTTGTCGCGGGCGATGTCGGCGATCGACAGCAATTGTTTGGCTGAAAGATCGGCGACCACATAGCGGTCGCCCTTGGCGATCATGCCTTCGAATGCCTGAACCGCGTCGCCGTCGGGCTTGATCTCGGTCACGTCGAGGCTGAATTTCTGGTTGGTGAACTTTCCGGTCGTATTGTTGTCGCCGATCGCAACCTCGGCGCCGGCGACACCTTCGTCACGTGGCGGCAGGTCGAGCATGGAAAGCGTCAATTGCGGTGCGTAGGCCCGCAAATAGCCTATCTTGATTTCGGTTGTCTTTTTTTCCGGCTTCGCCACCGTTTCCTGGCCTGTCGCGTCGGAAACGTTGACGGTCAGGGAAAAAAAGCACAAAAAGGCAGCGAGAGTGCCTGGCACCGCGCTCGTCATCGATAGTAATTACCCATTCTTGCGCAAAGGTTCGACGGTTGCCGGACCCGCGCCAAGTCAAGGTGCCCATGATCAACTTAGCCGACCCGCAAAATTTATCAAACCCTATCGAAAGACTTTTCGCGCCTGCCAGAACGGTGCGGAAGGTCGCCGGCGTCGATTCGCATGGCAACACCGGCGAGACGTGGCGCAGGGGGATCGACTGCCTCTATAAAAACGTCTTGTCCTCCAAACTGGAGAAACTGTTCAAGTGACCAGAATGCTGGCAAGCGTCACCGGCATCGAAGAGGCGGAGATCGCTCTTTCTGGAGGTGTCGACATCGTCGACCTGAAGGACCCGAAGGCGGGAGCTCTGGGCGCGGTGTCCACGGAAACCATGCGCCGAACGATTTCGTTCATCGCTGGTCGGGCTCCGGTCAGCGCGGTCTGCGGCGACCTGCCGATGGAACCCGAAACGATCCGCATCAAGGCCGAAGAGATCGCGGCGACCGGCGTCGACTATGTGAAGATCGGGTGTTTCCCTTCGGCGAATATCTCTGCCTGCGCACAGGCGCTCGAACCGCTCGCCGCACGAACGAAGCTGATTGCCGTGCTGTTTGCCGATCTGGCGCCGGACTTCGAGCTTCTGCCGATATTCGCCAGGCATCGCTTCCATGGCGTGATGGTCGATACCGCGCAAAAGGGGAAGGGCCGGCTGCTCGATCATCTGCCGCCGGAGCGTATTCCGGGATTCGTCGACCGAACGAAATCGCTCGGTCTGATGGTCGGCCTGAGTGGATCGCTGGAAGCTCCGGATATTCCGCGCCTATTGCCTTTCGCTCCCGATTTTCTCGGCTTTCGGGGGGCGCTGTGTGGCCATTCCGGTCGCACGAGTTCGATCAGCGCCGAGGCGGTCTCGCAGATTCGAGAGTTGATCCCGGCGGAATCCGGGACCGGCGGTCAATCGAGTATCGACTATCGCCTGTTGGCGGCGAGAGGCTATTCGCCGGACACCGACCCGACATTGGGCACGGACAGGATTTTTGTGCGGGATTTTGTTCTGCCGGTCCAGATCGGTGCCTACAGCTTCGAGCATGGCCATACTCAAAAAGTGCGCTTTGATGTGGCCGCCGACGTGCTGCAAATCACCGACCATCCCGAGGACATGCGCCATGTGTTCTCTTATGACATCATCATGGACGGCATTCGCACCATCGTCGCGCGGGGACATATCCAGCTCAGCGAGGCTTTGGCCGAGCAGGTGGCAGCGCACGTCCTGGAGAACCAGCGTGTCGTGCGTGTCACGGTAAGGGTGGAGAAGCTCGAGCTCGGCCCTGGCGGCGTCGGCGTCGAGATCGAACGCAAGCGCCAATCGGCGGGACGCGGCGCTGCCTCCGGCACTGCCGGCCGAAAAGACCGGAGCGTTGTTTTCCGGCCGCGCCAGGAACGCCCCGAAATGCTCCGACGGGCCATCGTCAAGCTTGGCGGCAGCACGGCCCATGCGGCGGAGATGAAGAGCTGGATCGCAGCGCTGGCGGGTTCCAGGCTGCCGATCGTCATCGTGCCCGGCGGCGGCCTCTTTGCCGACCATGTGCGCGAGACGCAGACACGCATGGATTTTTCCGACGCCGCCGCGCATGCCATGGCGATCCTGGCCATGGAGCAGTTCGGCCAT
>NZ_RZPQ01000696.1:0-3147 GCF_003999135.1 Mesorhizobium sp. M7A.F.Ca.CA.004.06.1.1
CTCCGCCGTGACGTCGCCGTTGCCCGACAGCAGCGACAGGGTCGCTGCCTTTGCCTGGTAATCCAGCTTGCGCCCGGCCAGTGTGATCGAATAGTTGGTGGTCTGCGGCGGCGGCAGCAGGGACAGCACACCGCCCGCAGGTGCCGGCCGCTCCGCCGTTTCAGCCAGGACGGGCTGCGCCAGGACGGCAAGCATCGGCAGGATGAGGAAGATCAGTTTCAGCTTGACCGGCATGATGGCTCCGCGAGAACGACTCCCGCATAGGTATGGCCGAGAGGATCGAAGTCAAAGGAAATGGCTGTCTTGAACCTGCAACGGCTTGCGCTAATGTGAGCCGGAATGCAGTCGAACATCTCTCTCGATCGGTTTGGACACTGGAGCGGTGGTGTCGCCGCCGCGGCCATGGCTGCAACGCCCGAAGAATTGTCCGCTCGCTTCACAGCGGCGGCGAGCGGACTGCTTGGCTCCGACCGCGCCTATGTCGGCTTCTACCGTCGAGACATCACATCCCTGACCATCGACGATGCCGGCCCCGATCGCTGGAACCGCGACTACGATGCACGACTGTATCGCCAGGATCCCTTCTTCCAGAGGTTCGCCAGCACAAGACAGGATTTCCTGTTGCCGCTGTCGGCACTCCGCAATGGCGACTTCCAGCGTACCCCCTACTATCGCGAATTCTTCGGCCCTTCCGACAGTTTCGACGAGATCACCGGCGTGTTCAATCTCGACGGGCTGACCGCTGGCTATGTCACCTTCCTGCGGCGAAACGGGGCACCGGCCTTTGGCGATCAGGATCTGGAGATGGCTTACGCGGCAAGCAGCGCGACAAGGCTCATTCTGCAAAGATTGCTTCATCTGTGCCGCTCCCGGGACAAGGGCGCCGCAATCGGTGACGGACGCTCGCGGCTGAGCAGGCGCGAGGCCGAGGTTGCGCGGCATCTGGTCGAGGGTGGCAACGCCAAGACGATTTCGCGAAGCCTCGCCGTCTCACCCGGCACCGTCCGCAACCACATCAAGCAGATCTACCGCAAGCTCGGCGTGCACTCCCAGGTCGAGCTGCTGGCGGCCTTCCGCGAAGCCGCTTGAGCCTGACGGCTTACGCCGGCGCTATTGCCCCGTCACGATGCGCGTCCACATGCGGTTTTGTGATCGCAGCAGCTTTGGGTCGTTGTTGTCGACCACGAACAGCTTGGCCTTCACGGCATCAGGCGGAAAGACGCCGGGATCGCTGGCTATCGCCTTGTCCATCAGCGGCAGGGATTCCGGTATCGCATTGGCATAGGAGACATAGCTGGAATTGGCCGCGGCGATATCGGGCCGCAGATTGAAGTTGATCCAGGCCTGGGCGTTGTCGGGATGCGGCGCATCTTTCGGCACCACCATCGTATCGAAGTTGATGAGCGTGCCTTCTCTGGGGATGGAATAGGCGATCTCCAGCTTCTTCACGGATTCCGCCGCACGGGTCCTTGCCTGAAGTATGTCGCCCGACCAGCCCAACACCACGCAGATGTCGCCGTTGGCGAGGTCGTTGATGTATTTCGACGAATGGAAATAGCGGATGTAGGGCCGCACCTTGCCCATCAGGTCCTCGACCTTGGCGAGGTCGTCGGGACTGGTCGATCTGGGGTCGATGTGAAGATAGTTCATCGCCATCGGGATGACTTCAGCCGGCGCATCGATCATGGCCACGCCGCAATCGGAGAGCTTCTTGACCACGTCCACGTCGAAGACCATGGCGAAGGAATCCGTCGGCGCGTCCGGCAGCCGCTGCTTCACCGCGGCGACGTTGTAGCCAATGCCGTCGGTGACGGCCATATAGGGCACGGCATGCAGGTTCTGCGGATCGGCGCCCGCGATCAGCGCCAAGGCCTGCGGATCGATCTTCGAATGGTTGGCAAGCTTCGATTTGTCGAGTTCCAGGAACGCCCCCGCCTTCACCTGGTTCTTCAGGAACGGATAGGCTGAGGGGTAGACTACGTCATATCCCGAGCCGCCGGTGAGCAGCTTGGTTTCAAGTACCTCGTTGCCGTCATAGACATCGTAGCGAACCTTGATGCCCGTTTCCTTCTCGAATTTCTCGGCGGTGTCCGGCGCGATGTAGTCGGACCAGTTGTAGACGTTGACGATCTTTTCCTCGTCAGCCGAAGCCGCATTTGCGCAGACGCCGCAGGCAAGCAGGGTTGAGAAGATCAGAGCGCGCATAAATGTCCTCCGTTTTCGCTATCTGTTTTCGGCATGCGTCGTCCCTCAGCGTCGCTGCGGGGCATAGACCGGCAAGGTGATGCAGGCGACATTGCCGCCGCCCAGCAAGATCTCGCGCGAGTTCTCGATGCCGACTATCTTGTGGTCGGGAAACAGCTCGGCCAGCGTCTGCTTGGCCTTCACATCGAGATCGCAGCCGAACTGCGGTACCACCACGACGCTGTTGCCCGGATAGTAGTTGATGTAGCTCGCCGCGATCCGGTTTCCGGCCGGTCGCGCCCAGGTCGAATCCAGCCGGTCCACGCTCTCGCTTTCTTCCGGCGTCATCTCGATCGGCAGGGGATGCGGCAGCCGGTGGATCTCCAGTGCGCGGCCACGCGCATCACGGGCCGAACGCAGCACCTCTTCGGCTTCTCGCACAATCTCATATTGCGGGTCCTCCCGATTGTCGGTCCAGCTCAGCACGACCACGCCGGGACGCACGAAGCAGCAGACGTCATCGACATGGCCGTCGGTTTCGTCGAAGGCAAGGCCACGCGGCAGCCAGATGACGGTGTCGACGCCGAGATAGTCACCAAGCTGGCGTTCCACCTCGGCCTTGCCGAGATGAGCGTTGCGATTTCGGTTGAGCAGGCATTGCTTCGTCGTGATGAGGGTGCCCTGGCCATCGCATTGCAACCCGCCGCCCTCGGCGATCAGCGGTGCGCGGTAGCGATCCATGTTCTCGATTTCGAGCACTTTTTGCGCTGCCAGATCATCGAGGTCCCATGGCGCGTAGAGGCCGCCGTCAAAACCGCCATAGGCGTTGAAGATCCAATCGACGCCACGCACGCCGCCTTGATCGTTGACGACGAAATTGGGACCGCTGTCGCGCAACCAGGAATCGTTGGTGGACATCTCCACGACACGCACATGGCCGGGCAATCGCGCTCGGGCATTCTG
>NZ_RZPQ01000697.1:0-3147 GCF_003999135.1 Mesorhizobium sp. M7A.F.Ca.CA.004.06.1.1
TCCGTCATGGGCACACGCGGTTCGAAGGCCAAAGCGAAGGCCAAATAGCCGCGCTTCGAAGGCTGGCTATCCCTTGGCCGGGATGGTCAGGCCTTTCTGCACCGCCGGCCGCGCCAGGCCGCGCTCCAGCCATGTCGAGACATTGGCGAAATCGTCGAAGCCGACGAGTTCGCGGGCTTCGTACAAGCCGATCAGGTTGCGCACCCAGCCGAGCAGCGAGATGTCGGCGATGGTGTAGTCATTGCCCATGATCCACTTGCGCCCCTTCAGCCTGCCGTCGAGCACACCGAGCAGTCGCTTTGACTCGTCGCGATAGCGCTCCAGAGGGCGTTTGTCGGCGATCTCGCGGCCGGCGAATTTGTGGAAGAAGCCGACCTGGCCGAACATCGGCCCCACCGAAGCCATCTGGAAGAACACCCACTGGATGGTCTCGTAGCGGCGCGCGGCATCGATGGGCATGAGCAGGCCGGTTTTTTCAGCGAGGTAGAGCAGGATGGCGCCGGATTCGAACAGGCCGATCGGCTTGCCGTCCGGACCGTTCGGATCGATGATCGCCGGTATCTTGCCGTTGGGATTGAGCGACAGGAATTCCGGTGTCCAGCTTTCGTTCTTGCCGATGTTGACCAGATGCGGCTCATAGGGCAGGCCGAGCTCCTCCAGGGCGATCGATATCTTCACGCCGTTCGGCGTTGTCGCCGAATAGAGCTGGAGCTGGTCCGGATGCTTGGCCGGCCAACGCGTTGCGATCGGAAAGGCGGACAGGTCTGCCATGGAAACTCCTGAATGGGGTTCGCGCCGAGCGGCGCGGTCTTGGCGGGTCGGCCAAGGATTAGACGCGGCGCACGGCACGATCAATATGGCGGTGAAGGTTTCGTCGTGCACGAACAATCAACGGAATGGTCTGCCTGAGGCAGATCGCGCGCCCCTTAGATCAGACGGCCTTGAAGGCCAGCACGGCATTGGTGCCGCCGAACGCGAAGCCGTTGCTGATCGCGGCGCGCACCTTGCGCTCGCGAGGCACGTTCGGCGTGACGTCGAGGTCGCAATCGGGATCGGCCTCGCGAAAATTGGCCGTCGGCGGCACCATGCCTTCGCGGATCGCCATCACGCAGGCGATCATCTCCAGCGCCCCCGATGCGCCGAGGCAATGGGCGTGCATCGACTTGGTCGACGACACCGAAAGCTTGTAGGCATGGTCGCCGAAGACGCGCTTGATCGCTGCCGTCTCGATCTGGTCGTTGGCCTTGGTGCCGGTGCCATGGGCGTTGAGGTAGTCGACATCCTCGGGATTGAAGCCGGCATCGGCCAGGCAGGCGCGCATGGCCGCTGTCGGCCCTTCGACGGTCGGCGCGACAATGTCGGAGGCATCGGCGGAGAGGCCGGCGCCGGCGGCCTCGGCAAGGATGGTGGCGCCGCGCGCCATGGCATGCTCGTAGGTTTCCAGGACCGCCATGCCGGCGCCCTCGCCGAGCGACAGGCCCTGGCGATCCGCCGAGAATGGCCGGCAGGTATCGGGCGCCAGCACGCGCAATGCTTCCCAGCCCTTCAGGATGCCCCAGACCAGCGGCGCATCGGTGCCGCCGGCGACCATCACATCGGCGCGGCCAAGCCTGATCTGGTCGACGGCCGAGGCGATGGCGTGGTTGGAGGAGGAGCAGGCCGAGGTGACGCCGAAGACCGGGCCGCGCAGGCCCAGACTCATGCTGACATGGCCGGAGGCCGCGCTTGGCATAACCTTTGGCACGGTGAAGATACCGGCGCGGTTCTTGCCCTCGACCAGGATGGCGCGATAGCTCTCTTCGATCGCCTCCCAGCCGCAGACGCCGACACCGACGACGGTGCCCATCCGATAGGTGGTGGCTTCATTCGAAACCAGGCCGGCCTCCTGCATGGCTTCTCTGGCTGCGATGGTCGCCAGCAGGCTGAAGCGGTCCATCGACACGGTCTGCTTGCGGTCGATTCCGTGATCGGGAAGCGCCTTGATTTCGCAGCCGACCTTGACCTTCAAATCATGCAGTTGGGGACTTGTGATCTGGCCGATGGCCGAGCGGCCGGCGCGCATCTCGTTCCAGATCGCGGGCGCGCTGGTGCCGAGCCCGCAAATGCCGCCCATGCCGGTGATGACAACGCGCTGCCGCATTCAGTTCAGGCTTTTTTCGCGATCAGCGCGCGCACAGCTTCGACCATGTCGCCGACGTTCTTCAGATTGCTCCAGGCGTCGACCGTGTTCATCTCGATCTCGATGCCATACTCTTCCTCAAGATCGAAGATAATCTCCGTCAGCTCGAGCGAATGGATGCCAAGCGAGGTCAATTCGGTGGTGGTGGTGATTTCTTCGCCGCCCGGCTCGGCATGAGCCTTGATCTTCGCGATGATATCCGTTGCCAGCTGGTCGGCCATTCGGTTCCTTCCCCACTATCTCGACGTTTCCCGACGCCAACTGAGCAGCGCCCCTTTTTCTCCTGGTATCAAGCCGTCGTCGTCGTTTAATGCCTCCGCCAAGCGCAGCATGACCGTACCAAGGTGGTTCCCTCTATAGAAACCGAAACGTTGTCAAGCAACAAGCTATATCGAACTCCATATCGACAAAGCCGACGGAGTGCTTAACGTGCAGGCATGGATATGGGCGAACCTAGCGGCGAACATGACGGGATTTCGACGCAGCGCGTTGCGGGCGTCGCGCGGCTTTCCTGCGCGCTCAGTGAGGGCCGCACGCGCCTGCGGCGCCTCTATCAGGACGGCGCCGCCAAGATAAGGATGCCGGCCGTCTCGGCCGATCCGTTTGAGGCGGTGCTGATCAACACCGCCGGCGGGATGACCGGCGGCGACCGTATCGCCTGGGAGGTGGATGTCGGCGCGGCCGCTTCGGCATCGATCACCACGCAGGCCTGCGAGAAAATCTACCGGGCCGCGTCCGACCGTGCCGAAGTGCGGGTCAATTTGTCGGTCGGCGAAAATGGCCGGATCGCCTGGCTGCCGCAGGAAACCATCGTCTTCGACCGGGCGGCCTTTGCCCGCACGCTCGACGTCGAGCTTGCCGTCGGCGCCGAGGCGCTGGTGCTGGAAGCCGCCGTCTTCGGCCGCCTGGCGATGGGCGAACGCGCCACGCAGGGCAACTTCCATGACCGCTGGCGTGTGCGCCAGGAT
>NZ_RZPQ01000698.1:0-3139 GCF_003999135.1 Mesorhizobium sp. M7A.F.Ca.CA.004.06.1.1
ATTGACGGTTGTAGCCGGAGGGGCAGCGGGCGACTTCGCCAAGCCTCGGGCCGGATGGCCATCCGGCCCGAGGCTCAATCGCTTCCATCGCACATAATCATCTCGTGCAGATACAAGGGGCGGCGCCAGCGCCGCAATTTTGGGCTGATCGAGCAGTGCGTTGCCCTTATAGCCCTCGCAACAATCGTTCCAACTCTTCAGCATCCGTCACGACCGGTAAACACACCTGCCCAGTACACAGCCATGCACCCGCCTCGTTGGTCGGCGGCAGGATTCCGCCAGGCAGCAAGGGTCGATTCGTACCCGTACCGATCGGCAGGACAATGTCGACGCGGCGTGGGTCCGGACTTCGATTCGCAACCGGAACGAGCTTTGGATCGTCAAGCGCATCGACGATGACCAGTTTTAGCGGCTCGATCGCCAGCGCGCAGGCGTTGACGATGCCGGCTTGGCCATAGGCCTGGTGGGCCGCGCGGCCGGCGGCGTGCTCGGCAACTTGCCAGGCCCTTTCCTGCAGCTCGAGATCGCCCGTGACGGAGGCCAGCCGGACCAGTGCCTCGATGATCTGGCCGGTGGCGGACGGAATGGCCTCGTCGACATCGCCGCGGATGCGGATCGGCACGTCGGTGCTGTCCGAGGCGGTCAGGTAATACCCCGTCTTTTCGGTATCGGCGTGCCAATGGTCGAGCTGCTTGATAAACTGGCCGGCCTGGTCGACATAGCTCCAATTCCCAGTGGCCTCGAACAGCGAGATCGCTGCGTTGGCCATGGCGGCATAGTCGCTGGACAAAGCAGGGAATAGTTTTCTGGCGCCGAGCATCGAATGCGGCAGACGGCTGTCGCGGCCGGCGGTGCTGATGTGGGCAAAGGCCTTTGCCGCCGCATCGATCCAGTCAGGCCGCGCCAGCGAACGGCCGGCCTCTGCAAGCGCTGCGATCATCTGGCCGTTCCAGTCGGTGAGGGTCTTTGCGTCAAGACCGGGCCTGACCCGCTGTTCCCGCACGGTGAGGAGTTTCGCCTTGAGCGGGCCGAGCTCTGCGCGATCGATCACATAGTGCGATTGCTGGGACAGGGTTTGGTGGACGACCGGCTTGCCTTCCCAGCCGTGCGGGCTGGAGAGCGTGAAGTGCTTGAAAAACAAGGCAGAATCGTCGACGAGGGCGGCCTCGATCTCGTCTTGGCTCCAGGTGTAGAACAGTCCTTCCTCGCCGTCGCTGTCGGCATCGAGACTGGCGGCAAAGGCGCCGCCGTCAACGCGCATCTCGCGCAGCAGCCAGCCGATCGTCTCTTCGATTCGGACCCGGAACAACCCGTTGCCGCTTGCGGCATGGGCCCAGTTGCAGAAGCGGATCAGCTGGGCATTGTCGTAAAGCATCTTTTCGAAATGCGGCACCAGCCATTCGGCGTCGGTCGAGTAACGGCTGAGCCCGCCGCCGATATGATCGTAAATGCCGCCGCTGACCATCTGTTCGAGGCTGTTGAGAACGTCGTCGCGATGGCTGGCGTTGCCGTCGCGCAGCCAGGACAGCCACAGCGTTTGCATGAACGGCGCATTGGGGAATTTCGGCGCGCCACGCAAGCCGCCCAGATCGCGGTCGATCATGCCGTCTATGCCCTTGGCAAGCTCAGCCAGCGTGTCGCGATCGAGCCCTGTTCTCGCGTGCAATCCGGCGAGCCGTGCCTGGACATGTGTGGTCAGGCCGTCGGCGCTCTGGTTGAGGCTCGCCCGCTTCTCGCGCCAGGCCTTGTCCACCGCCTCCATCACCTGGATGAAACCGGGGCGGCCATAGCGTGGCTCGCGCGGAAAGTAGGTGCCGCCCCAGAACGGCTTGCCGTCCGGCGTCAGGAACATGGTTAGTGGCCAGCCACCCTGCTCGCCCATCGAGGACAGCGCCGCCATATAGATCTGGTCGATGTCGGGGCGTTCCTCGCGGTCGACCTTGATATTGACGAACAGACGGTTCATGACGGCGGCGACACCATCGTCCTCGAAGCTTTCATGCGCCATGACGTGGCACCAGTGGCAGGCGGCATAGCCGACCGAGAGCAGGATCGGCCTGTCCAGCGCCTTGGCCTCCTCGAGCGAAGCCGGCGACCAGGCCCGCCAGTGGACGGGATTGCCGCTGTGCTGCTGCAAATAGGGGCTGGCTTCTTCAGCAAGCAGGTTTTGCGCGGGCAGCGTCACTGGGCAAACTCGGGTGCGATTGGCTGATGGGCGTAAAGCTAGGGCGGTTCGGTAGAGCGGGCAAATGATTTCAGGCGATTCCATCGTAGCGCTGTCGAGCGGCCGGCTCCCGGCCGGCGTCGCCGTCATCCGTATTTCCGGCCCGCAGACTCGATTCGTAGTCGAAACGATTGCCGGGGGTATTGTTAAGCCCCGCGTCGCGGTCTTGCGCAGATTCAGGGCGCCCGATGGAACCGTGCTCGATAACGGCTTGGTCGTTTTCTTTCCCAATCCGGCCAGTTTCACCGGCGAGGATGTGGCGGAATTCCACGTTCATGGCGGACGCGCCGTGGTGGCCAGGATGCTGGAGACGATTACTGGTTTCGACGGCGTCAGGCACGCGGAACCGGGCGAATTCACGCGCCGCGCCTTTCTCAACGGCAAGGTCGACCTGGTTGAGACCGAGGCCCTGGCGGATCTCGTCAACGCTGAAACCGAGGCGCAGCGGCGTTTTGCTGTCCAAAATGCCGAAGGCGCTCAGAGCGAACTCTATCTCGGCTGGCGTCGCAGGTTGATTCACGCCCGCGCCATGATCGAGGCGGAGATCGATTTTGCCGATGAAGACGATGTCCCCGGTTCCGTTTCGGATACGGTTTGGTCCGATGTCAAAACTATGATCGGCGAGATCGACCGGCACATTGCCGGATTTCGTGCTGCCGAAATCATCCGTGACGGCTTCGAGGTCGTTATCCTTGGCGCGCCCAACGCCGGCAAGTCGAGTCTGTTCAACGCCCTGGCGCGGCGGGATGCCGCTATAGTAACGGATGAACCCGGCACGACGCGGGATCTGCTTGAAGTGACACTTGATCTCCAGGGGCTGCGGGTCCGGCTTACAGATACGGCCGGGCTGCGCGATGCGCCGGGAAAGGTCGAGGCTATCGGCATCGAGAAGGCCAGGGCCAAGGCGCATGGCGC
>NZ_RZPQ01000699.1:0-3130 GCF_003999135.1 Mesorhizobium sp. M7A.F.Ca.CA.004.06.1.1
CTTATCTGGCGGATCTCGTCTCCTATCAGCATCCGGACCACGACACCGAACAATGGCCGCCAAAGGAAAGATCATGACCGATCAGGTAAGAACCGGCGGCTGCCAGTGTGGCGCCGTGCGTTTCCGCATTCATGGAGCGCTCGGCCGTCCATCGATCTGCCATTGCCGCATGTGCCAGAAGCAGTTCGGCTCGTTCTTCGGTGCACTGGTCACGGTGCCCAGGGACGGCGTCGAATGGACCCATGAAGAGCCGAGCTATTTCCAGTCGTCGGTCAACATCGATCGTGGTTTCTGCGCCCGCTGCGGGACGCCGCTGACCTACCGGCAGCCCGGTGGACTTGAGATCGCTATCGGTGCCTTCGACGACCGCTCCGATCTTGCCCCGCAGATCCAGGTCAACTACGCCGCGCGGCTGCCCTGGGTGGAGACGATCTTCGATCAGCCCGTCCACCAGGATCCTGATTATTACAACAGGCAGGAATCCATCATCTCCTTCCAGCACCCAGACCATGAAACAGCGGACTGGCCGACCAAAGGTTTGCAGCTATGAGCAGTCAATTGCGTACGCTTTATCCCGAGATCGAGGCGTTCGATTCCGGCATGCTGGATGTCGGCGACGGCCATCAGGTCTACTGGGAGCGTTCGGGCACGAGGGGCGCCAAGCCGGCGGTGTTCCTGCATGGCGGGCCGGGCGGCACCATTTCCCCAAAACACCGGCGGCTGTTCGACCCGAAGCTCTACGATGTCATCCTGTTCGACCAGCGCGGCTGCGGAAAATCGACGCCCAACGCCTCGCTCGAAACCAATACGACCTGGCACCTGGTCGCCGACATCGAACGCCTGCGCGAAATGGCCGGCTTCGACAAATGGCTGGTGTTCGGAGGCTCCTGGGGGTCGACGCTGGCGCTCGCCTATGCCGAAACGCACCCCGAACGCGTCAGTGAGTTGGTGGTACGCGGCATCTACACGCTGACGCGAGCCGAACTCGAATGGTACTATCAATTCGGCGTCTCGGAAATGTTCCCGGACAAATGGGAGCGCTTCCTGGCGCCGATCCCGGAGGCCGAGCGCGGCGACATGATGGCTGCCTACCGCAAGCGGCTGGTCGGCACGGATCGCAAGGCGCAGATCGAGGCGGCCCGCGCCTGGAGCTTGTGGGAAGGCGAAACGATCACGCTTTTGCCCGAGCCGGAGACCAGCGGACCATTTGGGCAGGACGACTATGCCATCGCCTTTGCCCGCATCGAGAACCACTATTTCGTCCATGCCGGCTGGCTGGAGGAAGGGCAGTTGCTGCGCGACGCGCACAAGCTGGCTGACATTCCCGGCACCATCGTCCATGGCCGCTACGACATGCCGTGCCCGGCGCATTATGCCTGGGCGCTGCACAAGGCCTGGCCAAAGGCGGATTTCCACCTGATCGAGGGCGCCGGTCATGCTTATTCGGAGCCGGGGATTTTGGATCGGCTGATCCGCGCGACGGACAAGTTTGCAGGCAAATGACCATGACCCGCGAGCGCCTCTATCTCTTCGACACCACATTGCGCGATGGCCAGCAGACCCCTGGCATCGACTTTTCCGTCGAGGACAAGATCGCCATCGCGAAACTGCTCGATGCTTTTGGCCTCGACTATGTCGAAGGTGGCTATCCCGGCGCCAATCCGACCGACACCGCCTTCTTCCAGGAGAAACGTACGTCGCGCGCCAAATTCGTCGCCTTCGGCATGACCAAACGGGCTGGGGCGTCGGCTTCCAACGATCCCGGCCTTGCGTCACTCGTGCAATCCAAGTCGGATGCCATCTGCTTCGTCGCCAAGAGTTGGGACTACCATGTCCGTGTCGCGCTCGGCTGCACCAATGAGGAGAACCTCGACGCCATCAAGGCCTCCGTCGAGGCGGCGATCGCCGCCGGCAAGGAGGCGTTGGTCGACTGCGAGCATTTTTTCGACGGCTTCAAGGCCAATCCCGATTATGCGCTGGCCTGCGCCAGGACCGCCTATGATGCCGGCGCGCGCTGGGTGGTGCTGTGTGACACCAATGGCGGCACGCAGCCATCGGAAGTCCGCGCCATCGTCGAGAAGGTTATTTTATCAGGTATTTCGGGCGATCATCTCGGCATCCATGCCCATGACGACACCGGCCAGGCGGTCGCCAATTCGCTTGCCGCGGTCGAGGCCGGCGTGCGCCAGATCCAAGGCACACTCAATGGCATCGGCGAGCGCTGCGGCAACGCCAATTTGATCTCGATCGTGCCTACGCTGGCGTTGAAACCGGCCTTCGCCGATCGTTTCGACACCGGTATTTCGGCTGAGGCGCTGACAGGCATTTCCAGGTTGTCCCGCGCCTTCGACGAACTCTTGAACCGCGCCCCGGAAGCGCAAGCGCCCTATGTCGGGGCCTCTGCTTTCGCCACCAAGGCGGGCATCCATGCCTCCGCGCTGGCCAAGGAGCCGGCGACCTATGAGCATGTACCCCCGGAAACGGTCGGTAACCGCCGCCGCGTCATGGTTTCGGACCAGGGCGGGAAGGCCAATTTCCTCGCCGAGTTGAGGCGGCGCGGCATCGAGGTGCCGAAGGACGATCACCGGCTCGACGCGCTGATATCAGTGGTCAAGGAGCGCGAGGCCGAGGGCTACGCCTATGAGGGCGCCGATGCCAGCTTCGAGCTCCTGGCACGCAAGATGCTGCACGGCCTGCCGGAGTTCTTCAACGTCACCTCGTTCCGCTGCATGGTCGAGCGCCGCTTCGACGCCAACGGCCAGCTGAAGACGGTCTCCGAAGCGATCGTCAAGGTGGTGGTCGACGGCGAGGAGAAGATGTCGGTGGCCGAGGGGCATGGCCCGGTCAACGCACTCGACATCGCGCTGCGCAAGGACCTCGGCAAATTTCAGGGCGAGATCGCCGACATGGAGTTGGCCGACTTCAAGGTGCGTATCCTCAATGGCGGCACCGAGGCGATCACCCGCGTTCTGATCGAATCGCATGACGGCACCGGCGCGCGCTGGTGGACGGTCGGCGTTTCCGAAAACATTATCGACGCCTCGTTCCAGGCGCTGATGGATTCCATCGTCTACAAGCTGATGAAGAACCGCGAGATGGCCGGACTGGTGGCCGCCGAATAGGGTTGAAC
>NZ_RZPQ01000069.1:0-14020 GCF_003999135.1 Mesorhizobium sp. M7A.F.Ca.CA.004.06.1.1
CTGTTCGACCGCCCTATCTGCCGGTCGACCTGAACCATCCGGTCGGCGCGCAGGACCCGTACGGCCTGTCGAAATGGCTGGGCGAGGAAATCGTCGACGCGGCGGTGCGCCGCGGCGCCTTTTCGGCGGTCAGTATCCGCATGCCGTGGATCCAGACGCCGGGTTCTTTTTTCGAGGGCGTCGGGCCGCGCCGCGCCACTGCCGACAGTGCCCGCGACCTGTGGGCCTATCTCGATGCGCGCGACGCCGGGCAGGGCTTCCTGCGGGCGCTTGAATGGCAAGGCGACGGCCATCTGCGCGTCGTCCTGAGCGCCGCCGACACATTCATGGAAGAGGAAACCGAAGCGCTCGTGCGCCGGGTCTACCCTGATGTCCCCCTGTCACGGCCGATCGCCGGTTTCGGCGCCGTGCTCGACACGATCCATGCGCGCGAAACGATCGGCTTCGAGCCAAGCCATTCGTGGCGTTCCTATCCGAAGCCGGAGGCCGGACAATGAAACGGTTCGAAAAACAGAATGTTCTCGTCACCGGCGGCGCCGGCGCGATCGGCAGCGCAGCGGTGCGGCGTTTCCTTGACGAAGGCGCGCGGGTCGCCATTGTCGACCGCAATGGCGCGGCGGCGCAGCAACTGGCTCGCTCACTGGGTGAAAACGCCATTGCCATCGAAGCCGACGTCACCGACGAAGCGGATGTGCGGCGCGCCGTCGAGGCGACCGTCGAGACGTTCGGCGGCCTCGACGTGGTGTTCAACAATGCCGGCATTTCCGGCGTCGTCGCTCCCGTTCACGACCTGCCGGTCGAGGACTGGGATACGACCATCCGCATCAATCTGCGCGGCATCTTCCTCGTGCTGCAGGCTTCGCTTCGGGCGATGATCAAGGCCGGGACCGGTGGCTCGATCGTCAACATGGGCTCGTCCATGGCCGGTTGGGACGTCCTTTCGGGGGGAGCTGGCTATGTCGCTTCCAAACACGGCGTGGTCGGCCTGACGCGGGTCGCGGCGCTCGATGCCGCGCCCTATGGCATACGCGTCAATGCCATCTGCCCCGGCGTGATCGAGACGACGCTTGGCGTGCCAGCTTCCGGCAACGGCGAATTCAAGAGCAGCGTTCAGCATTTCGCCGACCGCATTCCGTTGCGCCGCATCGGCCAGCCGGACGATGTCGCGGCCGCCGTGGCTTTCCTGGCCTCCGACGAGGCGAAGCACGTCACAGGCGTGGATTGGCTGATCGACGGCGGCCAGACCTTGCAGAGCTGGGCCAATGCCCCTGATGGCGGCGCGTTTCCGAAATTTCGCTAAAGTCTTTTCGGCGGCATTGCCTGGATAATCCGGATGGCAAGATCGAGATCGGCGAGCCCGCCCGAAAGCGGCGTGCGCGGTTTCGCGCCGGCAAGGATGCAATCGGCGAAATGCAGCCACTCGCGGCGGAACGACGTATCAGGAACGCCAGGCAGAACGCGTTCGGATGCAGCCTCGCCTGTCGTTTCACGTAGCCGGACAGTCGCCGAGGCATTGCGGAAATAGGGGTTCTGGAATTCGATCCGCACCTCGTCGCGCTCGCCATGCACATGGATCCACTCGTCCCACCATTCATACTGGGCAAGTGCCATGTCGAAGAGGCAAGGGACGCCGCCATAGTCGAGCACGGCCAGCAACTGGTTCGGGCCGGTCTGCTGTGCATGGACGACGCGGTCGGGTGTGCCGAAAGCACCGCGCATGACGGCAAGGTCGTGGCTGGCGAGGCTGAGCAGTACAAGATAGAGATCGCGATAGCCGGCATGGTCCACACCGAGCGCCGCCTCGATGCGCCGAGCGACCGTTTCGCGCCCCGCCGCCAACACATCGGCCGGCACGTCGGTGACCCTGGTCTGCGTGTAGAGTTGGCCATAACGGTCGAAGCGGCCGGCGAAATCGTGGACATGGATCGACTTCGGCCGGCCGATGGCGGCGATGCGCTCCAGCCCGGTCTCATAGCCGGGATCATAGAATTTCATGTAGCCGACAAGGGCGACGAGGCCGCTCCGCTCGGCCTGCTCGACCAGCGGGCGCGCCTCCTGCGGCGTGAAGGCAAGCGGCTTCTCGACGATCAGGTGCTTGCCGGCGCGGATTGCATCGGCAACCATCTCGCCATGATCGTAGGTGCAGATCACGACCGCATCGACATTCGGGTCGGCAAGCAGCGCGCGATGGTCGGTATATCTGGCAGTGACGCCATAATGTTCCGCGACCTTGTCGGCCGTGCCGGGAGAGATGTCGCACAAGGCGGCGATGCGAAACGCCGGCAATTCCATCAGATAAGGCAAGTGCATCAGCTGGGCGATCTCGCCGCAGCCGATGACGCCGACGCCAATAACGCGATCCTGCATGTCAACCCTTCACGGCGCCGGCTGTCAGGCCGGCGATGAACTGCCGTTGCATGGCGACAAAGACGACGATCACCGGCAGTGTCGTGATCGTCAACGCGGCGAAATAGAGCGTCCAGAGCGAGTCGTATTGCTGGAAGAAGCTGACCAGTCCAAGCGGGATGGTCTGCACCGAAGGGTCGCGCAACAGCAGGAAGGCCAGGAAGAAATCATTCCAGATCTCGATGAAGCCGAAGATGAGGATCAGCGCAACGCCCGGCCGCACCAGGGGCAGCATGATGTGGATCAGGATCTCGAGCCGGCTGGCGCCATCGATGCGCGCGGCATCTTCGAGGTCGGCCGGCAATGTGATGAAGAAGCTGCGTAGGATGAAGACCGAAAGCGGCAGCGACGTCGCGGCATAGATGAAGGCAATGCCGAGCCGGCTGTTTATCAGGCCGAGATCGCGCGCCACCAGGAACAGCGGAATGGCCATCACCTGCGGCGGCACCAGCATGGCCGCAACCGCGACTGCGACCACAAGACCGCGTCCGGGGAAACGAAGACGCGCCACCGCATAGGCGCACGGCGTCGCGACGGCCACCAGAATGATCAATGCCGAGCCGGTGACGAAGATGCTGTTGACGATGCGCGATCCCATGCCGGCGATCCGCCAGGCATCGGCATAGTTCTGCAGCACCAGGCTCGATGGCGGACCCCAGACATTGCTGAGCATTTCCTGCTTGGTCTTGAGCGAACCGAACAGCACCCAAAGCAGCGGATAAACGGTCTCGAAGAGCACGAGGACGAGCGCGGCATAGATGCCGCCAAGTTCGAGGATGCCGCGCATGCCGAGGCGCTGCATGAGCCCGCGACGGCGAGAGCCGGCGGCGCCATCGTCCAGCGAAATTGGAGGGTTGGCGGCTGCTCTCATCAGACGTCGAGCCTTTGCCTGCGCATCAGGGCCAGCAGGCCGACACTGGCCAGCCCGACGATCATGAACAGCACATAGCCGATCGCCGCGGCGTAGCTCATGGCGCCGTCCTGGAAGGCCTTGCTCATCATGTAGGTGAGCACCACTTCGGTGGCGTGGTTCGGGCCGCCCTTGGTCAGGACATAGACGATGTCGAAATTGCGCACGAAGGCGCCGGAAAGGCCGAGGATGGTGTTGATGAAGATGATCGGCATCATCATCGGAACGGTGACGTGCCGGAAACGCTGCAAGGGGCCGGCGCCGTCCATTTTCGCGGATTCATAAAGTTCCGAGGGGATCGTCTGCAGCCCGGCCAGATAGATGACGGCATGGAAGCCGAGCCATTTCCAGACATCGACGACGATGATCGAGTAGAGCGCGATGTCGGCGTCGCCGAGCCATGATCGTTTCAGCCCGGCGAGGCCAATGAGATCGAGCCCGCTGTTGAGCAGGCCGAAGACGGGATTGTAGATCCAGGACCAGAGCAGGCCGACGGCAACGAAGGACATCGTCACCGGGACGAAAGCGGCGGCGCGGAAGAAGGCGCGGCCAAGCAGCGCCCGGTTCAGAAGCAGCGCCAGCCCGAGGCCGAGCGCGTTCTTCAGGACCACGACGGCAACGACGAAAATCAAATTGTTGCGCAGCGCACCGAGGAAAATGCGATCGTGCACGAGGCGCTTGTAGTTGGAAATACCTGCCCAGGTCGGGTCGGAAAACCCGTCCCAATTGTGCAGGCTGAGCCAGAAGCCGTTGACGAACGGCCAGAGGTAGAAAAGACCGAAGAGGATCGCGGCGGGCAGGATCATGACGAATGCGACCGCCCCGTCCCCGGCATTGAAGCGCCAGGTGCCGGATCGGCTCGAAACAGGAGCCTCCTCTTGCGGTCGCGTGCTCATGTGGCCTTCGCGCCTTGCGGGGTCAGCACCAGCCCGAGCGTGTCCCTGACATAGGCGATGCTCTCGAGCGTGCTTTGCTCTGCCGTTTTCTTGGACGCATCCAGCTCGATGATGGCGAGGCCATCGTAGTTTGCATCCAGCAGGACGTCGACGATGCCAGCGAGATCGACGACCCCGGCGCCGAGCTCGCAGAAAGCGCCATAGCGGTCATAGCCCTTCAACGCCGGATCGACCCTGGTGTCCTTGAAATGCATGTAGCGCACGGCGGAAATGTAGGTCCTGACCGCGTCGACCGGATCGGAATTGGTGTGGGCAAGATGCGCCGGATCGATGCACAGGCCGGCCAGGTCGGTATCCAGTTCATCCATCATGCGGTCGAGCTGGTCGCGGCGCTCGATGAAGGTGTCGAGGTGCGGGTGATAGACCGTCTCGATGCCAAGGTCCTTTGTCCGCCTGCCGATATCCTCGAGCGCCCGGCAAAAGGCGCGGTAGTCGTCGGCCGTGTGCGCCCCGGCAGCGGCTTCCGAGGGACCGCCGCCGAGAACCAGCACCGGTGAGCCGAAGCCCTTCAACATCCTGGCCAGCGCGACGAGCACGTCACGTTCATAAGGCCAGGCGACAGGGTTGGTGAAGATCGCATTGACGTAGAAGGAGGAGAGCTTGATGCCATACTCGCTCTGGCCTTCCGACAGCAGCGCATAGCGCCGCAAGATGTCGGTGTCGGTGGTCACTCCCATCGGCGCCTGGTTGCCGAGCTGCATGTATTTGCGGGCGTACTGGTCCGACAGGCTGGTGAAGGCGAGGATCTCGAACCAGCCGAAGCCCTGGTCGGCGAGAAACTTGATGGCCGGCCTGAGCGGAAGGCCGGTCAGGTCCCAGCTGTTCAGATGATAGCCGATCGAGAAGCGCTGCCGTTCGGCGCGATGTGTCATCATGTGTTTTCTCCGATGGGCGAGGCTGCCCGAAGCAGGCAGCCTCTGTTTTTCTTGCCTGGCACATCAGCCCGGCTGGATGGGCGCTCGCTTGCAGGCGCTACTTCAGGGCCTCATTTGGGCGGCCAGCTGCCCTGGGCCTTGAGGTCATCGAAGATGGTCTGGATCGATGCGGCGGCGTCTTCGGGCGTCGTGGTGCCGCCGACGATGCCGGCGATTGCCGAAGACGTGGCGCTCGCGACCTCCGAGGGCCAGATCCAGTCGAGGAACTTGATCGTGTTCGGGAAGGCTTGCTTGCGCAATTCGACGGCATAGGCATCGTCGACCTGCGGCACGCCCTTGATCGAGGCCGCGATCGGCTGTTCCGGCGCGAGGTAGAGCGTCGCGACTTCAGGCCGTGTCAGATATTCGATGAATTTGACCGCGGCATCGAGCTTCTCGGGCGGGATCGAGGAGGCGACGCACATGCCGTTGTCGGCACCGCCGCCATGGCCGGGCGCTCCCGGCGTTCCGTCCATTTTCGGAAAGGCGAAGACGCCCCATTTGAAGTCCTTGACGCTCGACTGGAGCGACGGGATTTCCCAGGTGCCGCCATAATACATGGCGCTCTTGCCGGCGGCGAACGCCGCACGCATGCCGTCCTGGTCGACGGAAAGCGAATCCTTGGAAAGGATGCCATCATCGACCCATTGCTTGATCAGCTTGAAGCCCTCGACATCGGGCGCGTCGGTGAACTTGGCCGTACCCTCGAGGTTCTTCTGCGTCTTGCCGACCGGGTCGCCCGAGGCCTGCGAGAAGGTCTCGAAGTACCACATCGGCCACATCACGGTGTTCGAGCCCTGATGCAGCAGAGGGATCACGCCCTCGGTCTTGAACTTCGGCACGGCTGCCTTCAGGTCGTCATAGGTTGGCGGGACAGGAATGGCGAGCTTCTGAAAGAGATCGACATTGTAGAAGATCGTCGATGTCGACAGCGTCGAGATCGGCACGCCGTAGACTTGGCCGTTGACCGTGAAGGCGCCAAGTGCAGCGGCGTCGATCCTGTCCTGGAACGGCTTGATCTTGTCGGCAATCGGCATCACCAGTTTGCGCCTGACATAGGCGCCATTGGTGTAGAAGGCCGGGCAGGCGATCAGGTCCATTTCCTGGTTTGCAAGTTTTGCGGTCATCACGCGCTGAATGGAATCGGTTTGCGGCCCCTGGGCATCCCATTCGACGGCGGCGACGTCGGGGTTGGCCTTGAGGAAGCCGTCGATGACCTGTTGCTGGATTTTCTTTTGCTCGTCCGGCGGTTGACGCGGCGCGAGTTCGTCGAGCGCCGAGCCGCCGAAAATCTTGAGCGTGATCCCGTCGGCGTGGCCGATGCCGGGCACTGTGATCAGGCCGAGACCTAGCAGTGCGGTGGCGAGGATGGGAGCGGCGGGACGTTGTTTAGGACGATGGGTCACTCTCTGCTGAAGGGGCATCTGGCTCTCCTTTACGCCAATGCCGAGGGGCAACCTCGGGACCAATATCGTTGATGGTCATATGATCTTGGTCGCCTGTTGATGTTTTTGTCAATCGGCAACAATGCCTATTATTTCATCGATCGCACCGCCCCCTTTCATGTTCGGCGTGGCCCGTGCGGTGTTCAATTTGCTTGGGCATTGATCTGCAAGAAGATCGGCAAACCAATTGTCGGATGCTGGCTGCTCCCGGTGACGGACAAGCCCCAATCTTCGCAATCTACTTCACGCCGATGCCGGCGGTCAGGCCGCCATCGATCTTGTAGTCCGCGCCAGTGCAGAAGCCGGCCTTCGACGAACACAGGAAAGCGATGAGTTCGGCCACTTCCTCCGGCTCGCCGATGCGTCCGATGGGGTGCGCTTCGCCGAAGCGCTTGTAGGCGGCCTCGACATCGGCATCCGTGCCGTTCTGCCCGCGGGCGGCCTTCTCCAGGATTGGGGTGCGGATCGAGCCCGGGCTGACGGAATTGACGCGGATGCCGGAGCGCGCATGGTCGAGGGCCAGGGCACGCGTCAGCGTGTGGATGGCGCCCTTGGTGGTGGCATAGGCGGCGACGTTTTGCTGGCAGGCAAAGCCCTGCACCGAAGCGACGTTGACGATGGCGCCGCCGCCCATGCGGACCATTTCCGGGATGCCGAAATGTGCGGTCAGATAGATGGACCCGACATTGACCGACATCGCCCTGTTCCAGGTCTCGAAATCGGTGCTGGTCGCGGTTCCGTACGGATGCACCGCCGCCGAATTGACGATGATATCGAGGCCGCCGAACCGCTCCACGCCGGCCGCGACCGCGTCGCGAACCTGATCGGGCACGGAGACGTCGGCGTCTATGACCAGCGCCCCGGCTGCGGAGCTTTCCAGTTCCGCTTTCAGCGCAGTATTGGCCGCGCGGTCGATGCCGCAGGCGACGATCGCAGCACCCCCTGCAGCGAGGCGTCTGGCGGTTGCGAGGCCAATCCCGGTCGTGCCCGTCACCAAAGCCACCTTGCCGTCGAAATCCTTCATTGGGAAAACTCCTTCATTCGCTGTCCGAAACCGTTCCTAGTTTGACACCCATTGTGGTCCAACAATAGGTTGCCATCCTCTCGCAGAAGGAAGCGGCTATGGAACAGTGCTGGCGCTGGTATGGACCGAACGACCCGGTAACGCTCGATCATGTCAGGCAGGCCGGTGCGACCGGCGTGGTGAGCGCCTTGCACGATATCTATGACGGGCGCGCCTGGCCGCTCGAGAGCATTCTGGAGCGCAAGCGTGTCATCGAGGCCGCCGGCCTGACATGGTCGGTGGTCGAGAGCATTCCGGTCCACAATTCATTCAAGATCGGCGCGCCGGAACGCGAGCGCTATGCCGGCTACTATCGTGACTCAATTCGCGCGCTCGCCAAGGCCGGCATTGCGACGGTCTGCTACAATTTCATGCCGGTGGTCGACTGGACGCGCACGGATCTCGCCTATCGGCTGCCAACGACAGGTTATGCGTTGCGTTTCGACGCCATCGATTTCGCGGCCTACGATTTGTTTGTGCTGAAGCGCGTCAATGCCGAGGCCGGCTATACCCCCGCCCGCATTGCCGAGGCGGAAGCGCGGCTGAAGGAATTGAGCAGCGAAGCGATCGACAGGATCGAGCGCAACCTGATCACCGGCCTGCCTGCGACCGAGCGCAGCTATGACAGGGACAGTTTTCGCGAGGCCCTGGCGGACTATGATGCGATCGGACCGAAGGAGCTGCGCGACAACCTTGCCTGGTTCCTGCGCGAGATCATTCCGGTGGCCGAAGAGGAGGGGGTGCGCATGTGCATCCATCCCGACGACCCGCCCTTCTCGCTCTATGGCCTGCCGCGCATCGTTTCGACCGCCGAGGATGCGCGTTTCATCCTCAACGCCGTCGACAGCCCCGCCAACGGCCTGACGTTCTGCACCGGCTCCTATGGCACGCGCGCCGACAACGACATCGTCGCCATGGTCAAGGAGTTCGCCGACCGCATCCATTTCGCCCATCTGCGCAACATCACCATCGAGGATGACGGCTCGTTCCACGAGGCCGAGCATCTCGAGGGCGGCACCGACATGGCGCATGTTATCCTGGCTCTGATGCAGGAAGAGGCGCGCCGCCGTCGGGAAGGCCGCGCCGACTGGCGCATTCCTATGCGGCCCGACCATGGCCATCTGCTCGCCGACGATATCGGCAAGACCAGGCTCAATCCTGGCTATTCGCTGATCGGCCGGCTGAAAGGCCTCGCCGAGCTGCGTGGCATCATGCGCGCCATCGAGCGGTTCGAGCTGGCTTGAATGCGCTCCGGCCGGTCGGCTGGCGGATTTACAGGCGATCACGCGCGGTTGCGCTTCCGCTGTGACTTATACGATGTCGCACTGGAAAGTGCGGCCTACGAGAGGCATGGCGGGTAAAGCACGTGTCGGGAAATTATTTGCCGGCAGTTCACAATATGCAGCGCTGACGTTCTTCCATTCGGGCCAGATTGGACTTCCTGTTGCTTTGATCGGCACGCCTTGCGTGTCACTTTGAGATGCATTCATTCTCGAAGCTCTTGCCGGTGGTCGCTTCTATTTCTCCTAAGCCAAGGCAGAGAAAAGAAGGAACCTGAGCATGCCCAGAATTGTGCCGGTGCTCGATCTGAGCCGTCTCGAACAAGGTGCTTCCGAGTATCGTACCTTTCTCCTGGACCTGCGCACGGCGGCTCGGGACGTCGGCTTCTTTTACCTCAGCGGCCACGGAATTTCGGCCTCGGAGATCGACGACGTGATCGACGCCTCGCGCCGGTTCTTCGCGCTGCCGGAGGCCGACAAGCTGGCGATCGAAATGGTCAAATCCCAGCAGTTCCGCGGCTATACCCGCGCCGGTGGCGAACTGACCAAGGGCGCGGCCGACTGGCGTGAGCAACTCGACATCGGCGTCGAGCGCCAGCCCATAGCGCAGGGACCTGGAATTGCACCGTGGACACGGCTGCAGGGGCCGAACCAGTGGCCGCCTGCACTGCCGGAGCTCAAGCCGGCACTGCTTGCATGGCAGGCCAAGGCGACCGCGGTGGCGATTCGGCTGTTGAAAGCCTTCGCGCTATCGCTCGATCAGCCCGAGGACGCCTTCGACGCGATCTACCGGGACTCGCCCAACCATCGTATGAAGATCGTTCGTTATCCCGGCCGTGACGCGACCGAAGGCGACCAGGGCGTCGGCGCGCACAAGGATGGCGGCTTCCTGACCCTGCTGCTGCAGGACGACAACAAGGGGCTGCAGGTCGAATATGACGGAAGCTGGGTGAATGTGGATCCGCTGCCCGGAACGCTGGTCGTCAACATCGGCGAACTGCTCGAACTCGCATCGAATGGATATCTGCGGGCCACCGTGCACCGCGTCGTGACGCCGCCTGCCGGCGTCGAGCGGATTTCCGTTCCCTTCTTCTTCAGCGCGCGGCTCGATGCGACCATCCCGCTTCTCGGCCTTTCCGAGGAACTGGCGGCGCAGGCGCGCGGACCGGCAAGCGATCCCGACAACCCCTTGTTCCGCGATGTCGGCACCAATGTGCTCAAAAGCCGGCTGCGTTCCCATCCCGACGTGGCACGCCGCCACTATGCCGATCTTCTGGAGACTGGAACGGTGGGTTCGTGACGGTCGCCTGGCACGAATTTTTGCCGTTTGGCATGTTTTTTGGAATGCCATTCGTCGCCAAGGCTTGGAAATAAGCTCAAAAAGGTAAAATCGTTCGGCGGTTTCCTCCCATTTCGCCGAACGGTGTTCCCCTCTGAAGGTTTTGACCTTCTTTTTGGCCGGGCCGTATTCGAGCCCGGCCTTTTTTGTCCTGGGGTATCAGGCGCAAAACTGAAATGCTGCAAAAGCCCGGCGCAGCGGAACAGAATACCTTCCCGAGTTGGGCTGACCGTCCGATCCTGAGAAGGATTCGAGCACTGTGCTCGACTGTATCGATCGGCGGAACATCTTTCATGACACGAAAACAACTGCGCCTCGGCGCCTTCATGCGCCCCGTCAGCCTGCACACCGGCGCCTGGCGCTATCCGGGCGCCTATCCCGACGCCAATTTCAATTTCGCGCATCTGAAGCGCTTCGCCCAGACCCTGGAAGCGGCGAAGTTCGACGCCTTCTTCATGGCCGACCATCTGGCCGTTCTGAACATGCCGATCGAGGCTTTGCGGCGCAGCCACACGGTCACCTCGTTCGAGCCGTTCACGCTACTGTCGGCGCTCGCCGCCGTCACTGACCATATCGGGCTGGTCGCCACCGCATCGACGACGTTCGACGCGCCCTATCATGTTGCTCGCCGCTTCGCCTCGCTGGACCATATCAGCGGTGGACGCGCCGGCTGGAACATCGTCACCACGTCCAACCCTGACGCGGCGCTGAACTTCGGCCTCGACGAGCATGTCGAGCATGATGAGCGCTACCGGCGGGCGCGGGAATTCTACGATGTCGTCACCGGCCTGTGGGACAGCTTTGCCGACGATGCCTTCATCCGCGACGCCGAAAGCGGGTTCTATTTCGATCCGGCCAGGCTGCATGTGCTCGACCACAAGGGCGAACATCTCTCGGTGCGTGGGCCGCTCAACATCGCCCGGCCAATCCAGGGTTGGCCGGTCGTCGTCCAGGCCGGCGCGTCGGAGGCTGGACGCCAACTGGCGGCGGAGACAGCGGAGGTCATTTTCGCCGCCCATGCGGATATCGCGGCGGGACAGCGTTTCTTTGCCGACGTCAAAGGCCGTGCGGAGAAACTCGGCCGCTCGCGTGACGACATCAAGATCCTGCCTGGCGCCTTTGTCGTTGTCGGCGACAGCGTCGAGGACGCGCAGGCCAGGCGGGCGAAGCTCGACAGCCTCGTCTACTACGAGAGCGGCATCGCCTCGCTGTCGATCGCGATCGGACACGATGCGTCCGGATTTGACCCGGACGCGCCCTTGCCCGAAATCCCCGAGACCAATGCGAGCAGGAGTGGCCGCGAGCGCGTCATCGAACTGGCACGCGAGGAGAACCTGACCGTCAGGCAGCTTGCGCAAAGGCTGGGCGGCTATTCCGGCCTTGCTTTTGTCGGCACGCCTGAAACAATCGCCGACGAGATGGAGGAATGGCTGGTTGCCGAGGGCTCTGACGGGTTCAACATCATGTTTCCCTACCTGCCGGCAGGGCTGGATGATTTTGCCGAGAAAGTGGTACCGGAATTGCAACGGCGAGGCATCTTCAGGCGGCAATATGAGGGGTCGACACTGCGCGAGAATCTCGGCTTGAAGCGGCCGCCCAACCGGTTTTTCTAGTAGAACATCCTTCGCGGAGAGGTCTCCATGTCAATCCAGTCCAACACCCGCATCGTGCTCGCGGCGCGACCGCAAGGCCGGCCGAAGCCGGATCATTTCCGCATCGAGACGGTTGACCTTGACCAGCCGGGAGAGGGCGAACTGCTGTTGCAGATCCTTTATCTGTCGCTCGATCCCTATATGCGCGGTCGTATGAACGCCACCAAATCCTATGCCAAGCCGGTCGATGTCGACGGTGTGATGGAAGGCGGCACCGTCGCGCGTGTGATGATCTCTCGCCATCCGGAATTTGCTGAAGGCGATATCGTCCTGTCCCACTCCGGATGGCAGAGTTTCGCCCTGTCCGACGGTGTCGGGCTGCGCAAGCTCGATCCCGCGGCTGCACCCATAACAACCGCGCTCGGCGTGCTCGGCATGCCGGGCTTTACGGCCTATGCCGGTCTGCTCACCATCGGGCAGCCGAAGCCTGGCGAGACGGTCGTCGTCGCGGCCGCCAGCGGCGCGGTCGGGTCGGCCGTTGGCCAGATCGCGCGCATCAAGGGTGCGCGTGCCGTCGGCATTGCCGGCGGTGCCGAAAAGTGCGCCTTCGTGCGAGAAGAGCTCGGCTTTGACGCGGTCGTCGATCACCGGGCCGACGATTTTGCAGAGCAGTTGAAGGCAGCTTGCCCCGGCGGCATCGACATCTATTTCGAAAATGTCGGCGGTCCTGTCTGGGACGCGGTGTTTCCGCTGCTGAACGAATTTGCGCGTGTGCCGGTCTGCGGGCTGATCGCGCAGTACAACGTCATCGCGGATGCCGGCACCGACCGGTTGCCGACATTGATGCAGCAAGTGCTGCACCGCAGCCTGACGATAAGGGGTTTTATCCAGCGCGAATTTGTCGACCAGCGCCCGGCCTTCTATCGCGAGATGGCCGAATGGATAGCGTCCGGCCGCGTCCGCTACAGGGAAGATATCGTGGACGGCATCGAAAATGCGCCTCAGGCCTTTCTCGGCCTTCTCGAAGGCAGGAATTTCGGCAAGCTGATCGTGCGTATCGCGGAATAATTGTTGCACAACGATGAGCCGGGGCTGCCGAGACAATCGCTGTCGCAGCCCGGCGCGGCGCCTTTTTTGTTCACCACATCATGAAGGAGGCGACGTCCGCATCCGAGACCTTGCCGGCATTCACGTCAGCGATTGCCTGGTCGACGATCGCGACGCCCTCGGTCATCTCGTCTTCCGTCAGCGTCAGCGGTGGCATGAACTCCAGCACATTGGCCCTCAACCCGACATAGGTGAAGGCTGCACCCAACTCATAGCCGCGATAGATGATCTTGGCCGTGGTCGCCGCCGCAACCGGCTCACGTGTCGTGCGGTCCTTGACCAGGTCGACGCCGATGGCAAGCCCGCGCCCGCGCACGTCGCCGATGATCTCGTGTCTGTCGCCAAGCGCCCGCAATGCGTCGGAAAACAGCATGCCGATCCGCGCCGAGCGCTCGACCAGGCCGTCCGTCTCGATCGTCTTCAGCACCGCGTTGCCGGCCGATGTCGCCACCGGATTGCCTGCGGTTGTCTGCAGCGCGAAGGCCGGCGCATGGTCCATGATCCCCTTAGGGCCGATCACGGCCGACAACGGCAAGCCACCGCCGATGCCTTTGCCGAAGACGACGAGGTCCGGCGTCAGTCCTTCATGCTGGAAGCAGTGCATCATGCCGCTGCGAGCGAGCCCGACCTTGACCTCGTCGACGACAATCTTGATGCCGTGCCTGCGGCAACGCTCCTGCAATGCCTTGAGAAAGCCGGGCGGCGGCACGATCAGCCCGCCATCCGACATCAACGGCTCAATGAACACCGCCGCGACCTGATGCGGCGGGCAGGTGGTCTCGAACTGGTAGTCGAGCAGGGCAAGCACGTCCTCGCTGCTGAAATTCGGGCGGTACGGATCGGGATAGGGCAGCAGAAGCACGCCCGGCCGGGGCAGCGTGTGGGTCATGGCGGTATGGCCGCTGATGCCCATCGAGCCGGAGAGATTGCCGTGATAGGAACCGATGAACGAGATGAAGCGCGAGCGGCCGGTGGCTGCCTGCAGCACGCGCACCGCGCAGTCATTGG
>NZ_RZPQ01000006.1:0-28786 GCF_003999135.1 Mesorhizobium sp. M7A.F.Ca.CA.004.06.1.1
GTATCGTAGCCTCGAACGCTGGCTACATGGCCGGTTTTTCCTCGCCACACCTGGCGAATTCCGGACTGCAAAAAAATACAGTCTGAATTTTTGTTTCTTGGGGTTGCGGTGGGTCAAGCGGTGCAGGCGACGGCTAAATTCGTTAAGATCGGTGGCATGCATTTTTAACGAGCCGGTTCTATGCTTCGGTACCCGAATGGTCGGGCGAGGGGGAGGCTGACATCGCTACTGGCGCCAAGCGGGATTTCGCTTCGTTGCTCGACGACCTCTTCATCGCCCCCGACAAGAATGGCGAGGGCGAAGAGGCCGGCGCTCGTCCATCCATCCCGTTTGACTATCTTTCGGTGGCCGATGAACTCCATTCCGGCCGCATCAAGGTTTCCGCTGCCGAATATCGCGAGGCGGGCGCGGATCTGGCGACGGAATTCGCCGCCTTGCTCGATCATGCCAAGCTGGCTCTCGCCGGCGAAGAGCCAAAGCCCGAGGAAAAGCTGCCGCCGATCGATCCCGAAGCCATCGCCGTCGAACTTGGCCTCGATCAGCCCAGGCAGGTCGCCGACTTCAGCCGCATGCGCCGCCGCTTTGCCTTTGCCAACCATCCCGACCGTGTCGCCCCGCATTTGCGCCAGCGCGCCATGATCCGCATGCAAGTGGCCAACATGCTGATCGACGAGGCCAAGCGCCGTGCACTAGCCGGTGCTCGCCGCTAACCCGGCTGGTTCACGCAAAAGTCGGTCTGGCGAGGCTTGGAGAGCGGCTCTGCTTTGCCTATAGATGCGGCTTCCTCCGCGCAGTCGCGCCAGCCTTCCTCCGGAGCCGAATTTCATGCACAAACGCCGTCTCGGTCGGACCGATCTTCTTGTGACCCAGATCTGCCTGGGCTCCATGACCTGGGGCCAGCAGAACACCGAGGCCGAAGGCCACGCCCAGATGGACCTGGCTTTCTCGCGTGGCGTCAATTTCATTGACACCGCTGAGCTCTATCCGATCCCGCCCAAGGCGGAGACGCAGGGACGGACCGAAAAGATCATCGGCAACTGGATGAAAGCCAAGGGCAACCGCGACAAGGTGATCCTGGCCTCGAAGGTCGTCGGCCGCACGGCCAACAGCTGGTTTCGCGGCGACAGGCCGTCGCAACTGGTGCGCGCCGACATCTTTGACGCCATCGACAAGTCGCTGGCCAAGCTCGGCACCGACTATATCGACCTCTACCAGATCCACTGGCCGGAGCGGGATATCCCCTGGGGCGGCAACCCGACGCGCGTCGGCGCCGTGTCGCCGCGCGCCGATTCCGTCGGCGCACCGGCCGACGAAACACCGATCGCCGAGACGCTTGGCGTCTTCGACGAACTGGTGAAGGCGGGAAAGATCCGCCATTTCGGGCTGTCGAACGAGAGTTCCTGGGGCGTGATGCGGTTCCTTGCCGAAGCCGACAAGGGCATCGGCCCGCGCGTCGCGTCGATCCAGAACGCTTACAATCTCGTCAACCGCACTTTCGAGGTGAACCTCGCCGAGGTCTGTGAGCGCGAGCAAGTGTCGCTACTGCCCTATTCGCCGCTGGCACAGGGCTATCTCACCGGCAAATACGACCATGGCGCGCGACCGCAGGGGTCCCGCTCGCAGCTGTTCAATCGCGGCCAGCGCTACGAGACGCCAGGTGCCGCTGAAGCACAACTTGAATACAATGAGCTGGCGCGCTCCTTTGGCCTGGAGCCGGCACTGTTTGCCAATGCCTATGTCTCGAGCCGGCCGTTCGTAACCTCCAACATCGTCGGCGCAACGACGCTTTCGCAGCTCGACATGGCGCTGTCTTCTGTCGACGTCACCTGGACCGAAGAAATGCAGAAGGCGGTGGACGCGATCCACCAGCGGGTCGGCAATCCCTGTCCTTGAACGGGATTGGCCGCAGGCCGAATATCCAATGATTACAACGGGAGCGAGCAGCAATGAATTTTCCAGTCGAGGCAGTGCGTGAAAAATTTCCGGCTCTCTTCCTGACCGACAAGGGCCGCCGCCGCATCTATCTCGACAATCCTGCCGGCACGCAGGTGCCACAGGCGGTGGCGGACGCGGTGTCGCGCTGCCTGTTGACCACCAATGCCAACCTTGGCGGCTTTTTCGAAACCACGGTCGCCGCGCAGGCCGTCGTCGACGACGCGCACCAGGCCATGGCCGATTTCCTTGGCGCCGCCAGCCCCGAGGAAATCATCATCGGCGCCAACATGACGACGCTGACCTATCACATGTCGCGCACGCTCGGCCGCACGATGCAGCCCGGCGACGAGATCATCCTCACCCGCATGGACCATGAGGGCAATGTGTCGCCCTGGCTGCAGCTGGCCGAGGATCTCGGGCTCGTCGTGCGCTGGCTGCCGTTCGATGAAAAGAGCTGGCAGGTCGAAGAGGCGACGCTGGCCGGTCTGTTTTCGGAGAAGACACGGCTGGTCGCGTTGAACTACGCCAGCAATTTGACCGGCTCGATCAATCGGGTGAAGGCGCTGACTGCGATGGCCAGGAATGCCGGCGCCCTTGTCTATGTCGATGCCGTCCAATTCGCGCCTCACGGTCTGATCGACGTGCAGGAGCTCGGCTGCGATTTCCTGATCTGCTCGGCCTACAAATTCTTCGGCCCACATATGGGCATATTGTGGGGCCGGCGCGACGTCGTCGAGACGCTGGAGCCCTACAAGTGCCGCTGCTCTTCCAACGGCCTGCCGGAGCGGTTCGAACTCGGCACGCCGCAGATCGAGCTGATGGCCGGTCTCACCGCCGCGGTCGACTACTTTGCCGACCTTGGCGCGGCGGCGGGCGAGGGCGGTTCAAGAAGGCAGAAGATCGCCAAGGCGTTTGCGGTTTCGATCGCCTATGAAAACCCGCTGGCGCAACAGCTGATCGATGGCCTGTCCGATGTCGAGGGCCTGACCATCCACGGCATCACCGATCCGAAGCGGCTCGGCGAGCGCGTGCCGACGGTTTCCTTCACCGTCGATGGCATCGTGCCCGAAACGATCGTGCGGCAGATGAACGCCGAAAACATCTTCCTGTGGTCTGGCCACAACTATGCCTGGGAGATCGTCCACCAGCTCGGCATTCCGGCCGAGCATGGCGTCGTGCGTATCGGCATCGCCCACTACAACACTGCAGCCGAAATCGACCAGACGCTGGAGAGCGTACACCGTGTGATCGCCATGCTCAGGCAGCAGCGCTCCTGACGCTGGCTTGAGCATTCACCGCGTCTTGCCGCCGAAGCCGGTGAGGAACGCGGTGAGATTGTCGCCGAGTTCGTCGCAGAGGTAGCCGCCCTCCTGGACGATGACCGTCGGCAGGCCGAGCTTTGCGATAGCCTCGCCGATGCGCAAGAAACCCGGCGTCGTCACCGAAAGTCCGCCGAACGGATCGCCCTCGAACGCGTCGAGGCCGAGCGCCACGACCAGCGCGTCCGGCGAAAAGGCACGGATGCGCTGGAACGCCACCTCGAGCGCCTCGAGAAACGCCGCGTCGTCGGATTTGCGCGGCAGCGGCAGGTTGAAATTGTAGCCGAGGCCTGGCCCTTCGCCGCGCTCGTCGGCATGGCCCCAGAAGAACGGATAGAAGCGCACGGGATCGGCATGCAGCGAGACGGTCAGCACATCCGGCCGTGCGTAGAAGATGCCTTGCGTGCCGTTGCCGTGATGCAGGTCGACATCGAGGATCGCCACCCGTGCGGCCTGCTTACGCAGAACCTGCGCCGCGACGGCCGAGTTGTTGATGAAACAGAAGCCGCCGGCGACATCGGCAAAGGCGTGGTGACCGGGCGGGCGGCATAGCGCGTAGGCGGCCGGTACGCCTGACATCACCGCCTCGGCCGCATCGACCGCGGTCCAGGCGCTCCACAGCGCGCTTTGCCAAGTCTCGCCCGAGATCGGGCAAGCGGTGTCGGCCATATGGTAGCCGGCCTGGCCGACTGCCGAGGCCGGATACGAGCCGTTGCGCGCGATCGGATGGATGTTGGGGATCACTTCGGCCGAAGCACCCTCGATGCGCTGCCAGCGCGCGTAGATATGCTCGAGGAAATCCAGATATTCGGGCGTATGCACCGCCGCGACCGGACCGAGCCCATGATTGCGAGGCCGCTCGATCGTGCAACCCGCAGATAATGCGCCGGCTAACAATCTCTCGACGCGCTCCGGCTGTTCCGGATTGGGCTGTGCCGCACCGCTTGACAGGAAGGCCTTGGGGTCGTGACGCTTTTGTTCCTCGGCATAGAAGGCTTTCATTTGTGATCCCCGTTTTCCGGCGCGTCGGCGAAGGCAAAGAAGGCCTCGCCGATGATTTTTTGGGTCTGCTCATAGCTCGACCAGGCGATGCCCAGCCTTTCGTAGAAAGTCTTGGCGCCTTCATTGTCGGTGTCGACCGACAGCCGGAGATAGACGCCGCCTTCGTTCCGGCACTGCGCCGCAACATGCCGCAACAGCCGCTCGCCGATCTTGCGGCCGCGAAACCGGTCCTCGACATAGAGGTCCTGCACATAGACGCCAGGCCGCCCCATCCAGGTCGAAAAGATCGGGAAATGCAGGCAAAGCCCGGCAAATTCCCCGCCGACTTCGGCGATCAGGGTCGAAAAGGCGGGTTTTTCGCCAAAGCCGTACGTTCTGAGATCGTCCGGCGTCGAGAAGATCTCCTCGGGCGCGCCGATATGCGTGCCGAGCTTCAGGATCGCCGCGTGGATGGTTTCGACGTCTTCGATCCGGCCGGGGCGTAAGAGGACGTCATTGGATGTTGGATTGATCACGGTCGTCTCTCAAAACGCCACCCGGTCGCCGCCCTTGAGCGCCAGCATGTCGCGCGCTTCGGTTGGCGTTGCAACCTCCAGAGACAGCCCGTCGAGAATGCCACGGATGCGGCGCACCTGGTCGGCATTGGATTTCGCCAACTGGCGGCCATCATAGAGACTGTCTTCCAGCCCGACCCGGACATTGCCGCCCATCGCCGCGGCGATCGAAATCAGCGGCATCTGCTGGCGGCCGGCGGCCAGCACCGAGAACTGGTAGCTGTCGCCGAACAATTTGTCGGCGATCCGCTTCATATGGACGAGGTTCTCCGGGTCGGCGCCGATGCCACCAAGAATGCCCAGCACGAACTGAATGAACAGCGGCCCCGACACCAGACCCCGGTCGCGGAAATGCGCCAGCGAATAGAGATGGCCGACATCGTAGCATTCGAATTCGAAGCGCGTGCCGCAGCCCTTGCCCAGCCGCTCCAGCACGCCCTCCATGTCGGCGAAGGTGTTCTTGAAGATGGTGTCGCGCGTCGCTTCGAGCAGCTTGGGTTCCCACTCGTGCTGCCATTCCCTTGGCTTGTCGAGCATCGGGAACAGCGCGAAATTCATCGAACCCATGTTGAGCGAGCACATTTCGGGTTCAGCCCGCAAAGGGGCTGCCAGCCGCTGATCGAGCGTCATCAGCGACGAGCCGCCGGTGGTGATGTTGATCACCGCATCGGTCGCCTGTTTGATGCGCGGCAGGAACTGCATGTAGACGTCCGGATCGGCGGTCGGGCGGCCATCCCTCGGGTCGCGGGCGTGCAGATGCAGGATCGACGCGCCGGCTTCGGCCGCCGCGATCGCCTCCGCCGCGATCTGGTCCGGCGTCACCGGCAGATAGGGCGACATTGACGGCGTGTGCACCGAGCCGGTGACGGCGCAGGTTATGATGACTTTTCTAGGCGCCATCTTTGTCGCCTCAGCCTTCGACCGGCAGGTCGAGTTCGGCAGCCAGCAACTCCAGCGAGTCGCCGATGATGGAAACGATCTCGCCGACCTGTTCGCTGGTGACGATCATCGGCGGCGCGACCATGAAATTGTCGCCGTCGACGCCACCCTTGACCCTGCGGCCATAGATGATCAGCCCGCGCTCATAGGCGAGGTCGAGCAGCCGCTGCGTGGCTTTCTTGGTCTGGTCGATCGGCCTCAGCGTCTCTGGATCGGCAACCATCTGGGCGCCGGTGAGCAGGCCCTTGCCGCGCACGTCGGCGATGAACGGAAACCGCTTCGCCAGCCCCTTCAGCCCGTCCATCAGCACATCACCCATGGCGGCCGCATTGGCGATCAGGTCGAGCCGGTCCATTTCACCGAGCACGGCAAGCCCGGCGGCGCAGGCCAGCGGGTTGCCGGCATAGGTGTGGCCGTGCTGGAAGCCGCCGGAGTCAAGCAGCGGCTGCACCAGCCGCATCGGGGCGGCGAGCGCGCCAAGCGGCGCATAGCCCGAACCCAGCCCCTTCGACAGCGCGACGATGTCGGGCTTGCAGTTCCAATGGTCGCCGCCTAGGAATTTGCCGGTGCGGCCGGCGCCGCTCATCACTTCATCGTGGATGAGCAGGATTCCGTAGCGGTCGCAGATCTCGCGGATGCGCGGATAATAGCTGTCCGGCGCGACCATTGCCGCGGTCGCCGCACCGCCGATCGGCTCCATGATGAAAGCGACCACGCTGTCTGGACCTTCCGCAAGAATCTTCTCCTCCAGCATGTCGGCATAGCGGATGCCGCGCTGTTCCATCGAGAGATTGTCGCGGTCGCGCCAGGCATTCGGCGCCGGCACGGTCGGCATAGCCCGCATCATCGGCTCGAACGTTTCGGCCAGCGCATCGTCGCCGGTGACCGAGAGCGAACCCAGCGTGCCGCCATGATAGGAGGGGAAGCGGGTGATCACCTTCCAGCGGCTGGCCTGGCCGGTGGCGACGGCCCATTGCCGCGCCAGCTTGATGCAGGATTCCGTCGCTTCCGAGCCGCCCGAGACGAAGAAGATGCGGTCCATGCCTTCCGGCAGCTTGCCGGCCAGTTCGCGTGCCAGCTCCTCCGCCGGCTCGTTCTCGAAATGCAGCCGATAGGCAAAGGTGGCGCGGTCCATCTGCCGCTTCATGGCATCCAGCACATTGCGGTTGGAGTGGCCGATATTGGCGACCATCGGGCCGCTCGAGCCGTCGATGAAGCGGCGGCCGTCCTGCGTCCACATATAGATGCCCTCGGCGCGGTCGATCAGCGGCCGGCGCAGGCTGGACAGATAGAACAGATGCGAGTCTCGCCGGGCGTCGGTGGCTTGCGCGGCGGTCTGGACTTTCGACATGTCAGGGCTTTCCGAGATAACGATCGAGGACATTTTTGGTGACGCGTTCGACCATCGGGTCCTGTCTTAGCAGGCCGGCGACCCATTCGCAGCTTCCGGCGTGGAACACCTCGCCCTTGCCGCGCGGGAAATTGACGATCATGCCGTTGCCGCGTTTGACCTTTTCCAGATTGGCGTCGCTCGCCTCGCCGAACAGCGTCTCGGCGGTGAAGCGGCCATCCTCGTCGGTGAGGAACTGGTCCTCGATCGGGATATCGGCGCTTTCCTCAACCTGGGATGCCATGCCGACGGCGAGAACCTGCAACCCCTCCGGTGCGCCGCTGGTGGCGGTCGGGTAGGGCAGGCCGCCGAGTATCTCGAAGTCGAGCCCGTCGACCTCATAGCCATAGACATGGCTGTCGGCCCCCAACAGGTCACCATAGTAGATGCCGGTGCCGGCAAAGGCCCAGTGCTCGGGCCGGTAGACCGGAAAACCACGCACGCCGCGCGGCGCGCAGCCGCCCCAACCGGTATAGACCCCGCGCGTCGCGTTGAGCCCGAAGGTCGCTGAACCCGGCCGGCCGATTTCCGGCGCTTCCCAGGAATTGGTGGCGCGGGTGACGTCGCTGCCTGGGAGATAGGCGGGGTCTTCGGCACGCGAGCGATATTTGTAGCAGACCTGCCGGCGGCCCTCGTCCTCGAGCCGCGTCTGCCACATGAAGTTACCGGCAAAGCGCGCCGCATGGCCGCCGCGCTCGACATAGGCGTCGACGGCATCGCGCATTTCCCAGGTCCAGTATTCGTCATGGCCGACGAAGACGGCGCAGTCGTAGCCGTCGAGAATTTCGGGCGAAGAATGGAGATCATGCTGGCTGACGAGATCGACTTGATAGCGGGCTCGCTCGGCAAAGCGGAAGAAATGGCTGTCATAGCTGGCCCAACCCGACGAGGCGTACTTTTTCGAATGGCCTGTGGCGAGCGCCCATTCCATGTGCGGATAGCGCGGGATCGTCTTGGGCGGTACGGCGACTTCCAGCGGCACGCGCGGCGCATCTTTCGGCAGCACGACGAAGCCACGGCACCAGGGGCGCTGTGTCGACACGATGGGCGAGTATTGGTTGCGGTCCGGCCCGGTAATGCCCTGGTAGTGGTTGGAACCGCCCCAGGTGTTGTAGGCCAGCCAGGTGCCCGTCGCCGCCACCTGCAGCACACGGCCGGGTTTACGGCCCGGCTGCGGGCTGACGATAAAAATATGGTGGCATTGGATCGGCTTGCCGTCGCGCCCGTCGGCGGTCAGCGTGACCCGATAGGCGCAGGACGGCCAGTCCGCCCCGACGCGAAATTCGAAGGATGCGTCCCAGCCGCAGCCTTCAGCCGAACACTGGTCGGGTGTGTCCTGCCGGCGTGCCGCGATGCCCGATTTTTCGAACACTTTGGTCTCGCTGCCGCCATCCCGGGTGATTGTCATGCCGAAGTTCGGAGCTGTCGAACTGACATGCAACGCCACCGTTTCGCCGGCGCGATAGGAAAACCGGTCGCTGTAGCACCAGATCTCGCCGCGCTCGCCATCCATCCCCGGCCATTCGTAATAATGGTCACGCACCGCGTGGCGGCGCTGCTCCGGCGTCAGTCCGAAATCGGGGAATTCGGTCGGCAGATGGGTCATGAACACCTGAAAAGGTCGAGGGCCGCCATTTCGGCGATCTGCCGGTCACGCGTCAAATAGAAACGATCGGGCCAGCATTCGCTAGCCGCACCCTTGGCCGCCTCCATCAAACGGACTATCTCAGTGGAGGCGGCGTTTCCGCCACGGGGGTCGGAATGCTCAGAGTGCAAAAGGTCAAGGTCGACGAGATCTACGTGCCGACGGCGCGCAAGAAGACGCTGCATCCCGAGACCGTTCGCCATCTGGCCGAGGACATTTTGGAAAACGGCATGAAGACGCCGATCCAGGTCCGCCATGACGGCAAGCGCCACATCCTCGTCGAAGGCCTGCACCGGCTCGAGGCGGCAAGGTGGCTCGGCGAGACCGAGATCGAGGCTTATCTGGTGCAAGCCAAGCGCCACTGACGCATCGAGTTTCTCGGCGCAGAAGTTTTTATCGAATGCCTTGGCGATTGGCTCGAACCCTGATCGCTTCGTCATCCACGGGCGGAGCAAGGAGCGCAGCGACGCGGCGCAGACCCGAGGATCCATGCCGCGACTCCAACGCGTCACGACGGTGCGGAATTCTTGCTCCGCTGCATTCCTCGACAACGGTCGCGGCATGGATCCTCGGGTCTCCGCGACGGAGCTCCGCTCCTGCTCCGCCCGTGGATGACGAAGGTGGGGAACGCCTTGGGCCCATCGAGACGGTGCCGACATTTTTTCACTGGCCGATGTCGGTTTGCGGTTCATCGGCTCGTCCTTGGGACGGAAGCCAGATCAAACGCAGGACGCCATCATGACCATCAAGCTCGACATCGCCCCCACCAATGACCGTGAACTGGTTCTCGCCCGCATCATCGATGCACCGCGCGAGAACGTCTATCGCTGCTGGACCGACCCGAAACTGATTACGCGCTGGTTCTCGCCAAAGCCGTGGACGACGCCGCGCGCCGAGATGGATGTGCGCACCGGCGGCTCGAGCCTTGTCGTCATGGCTAGCCCGGACGGCAACGAATTCCCCAACCCGGGAGTCTTCCTCGAAGTCGTTCCCGGCAGGAAGATCGTCCTCACCGACGCCTACACAGAGGCTTGGCAGCCTTCGGAAAAGCCGTTCATGACCGTCGCGCTGACCTTCGAGGACGAGGGCAACGGCAAGACCCGCTACATCGCTCGGGTCAGGCACTGGAGCGTCGCCGACCGCGAACAGCATGAGAAGATGGGTTTCCACGAGGGTTGGGGACAGTGCGCCGACCAGCTCGAAGAACTCGCCAAAACGCTTTGATCCGCATGACGCTCTGATACCGGCATGACGAGAGGAGATCGATATGTCCAAAACCCTGTTTTTCGCCATTCTTGCTTCGGTTGCAGCGCTCGTTGGCTGCCCAGGCACCACCAATGCGGAGGAGACAAAACCCGCCATGACGACTGAGACGAACGCACTGCCGAAGCCGGAAAAGTCCGGCCTGCTGCCGATCAACGGCCTGAATTATTATTATGCCATCTATGGCAAGGGCGAGCCGCTGCTTCTGCTGCATGGCGGTCTCGGCACCACGGATATGTTCGCGCCGATCCTGCCGAAACTTGCCGAAAACCGCACCGTCATCGGCGTCGACCTGCAGGGTCACGGTCGCACCGCGCTGGGCGACCGCCCATTCACCGTGGAGGCGATGGGCGACGACATGGCCGCCATCGTCAAGGCGCTCGGTTACGATCAGGTCGATCTCATGGGCTACTCGCTGGGCGGCGGCGTCGCCTTCCGCATGGCCGTCCAGCATCCCGAAGCGGTACGCCGCCTCGTCCTGGTATCGACGGGCTACGCCACGGACGGCTTCTATGACGAGATGCGTCCCCAGCAGGCACAGGTGAGCGCGGCCGCGGCTGAGTTCATGAAGGACACGCCGATGTACAAATCCTACGTCGCCGTGGCGCCGCATCCTGAGGAGTTCCCGAAGCTCCTCGATGCGCTGGGCGGCTTCATGCGTCAGAACCGCGATTACTCGGCCGACGTCGCCAAGCTGAAGATGCCGGTCATGCTGGTCTATGGCGACAGCGATATGTACAAGCCCGAACACGAGATCAAGTTCTATCAGATGCTCGGCGGCGGGCTGAAGGATGCCGGCTGGATGCGCGAGAACCTGTCGCAGAACCGCCTGGCGATCCTGCCCAACCGCACCCACTACGACACTTTCTTCGCCCCCGAACTGACGGCCGCCGCGCTGCCGTTCCTCAACGGCCAGACCAAGGTCAAAACCTGGGACGAGGTCGTCGGCGAAACGGAGTGAACGCCAAAGCCGCCGGCTGTTAGCGGGCAGCCGGCCATTCCATGGAAGCGATGACGGCTTTCGGCGTCATCGCTTAACCCCCACTCGCATGGCTCGACGATCCCACGGTTTTCAAGCCGCAAATGCATATTTTCACGGGCTCGAGGCAGCCCTGGGTGGTGCTCGATGACAGCCTGCCGAAATACGAAGGCGCCCCTCCGCCAGGCTAATTTTTCCCTTCTCCCCTTGTTGTGGAAGGA
The DNA here is from genome assembly GCF_003999135.1 of Mesorhizobium sp. M7A.F.Ca.CA.004.06.1.1. Taxonomy (NCBI): domain Bacteria; kingdom Pseudomonadati; phylum Pseudomonadota; class Alphaproteobacteria; order Hyphomicrobiales; family Phyllobacteriaceae; genus Mesorhizobium; species Mesorhizobium sp. M7A.F.Ca.CA.004.06.1.1. The sequence continues at coordinate 11,248 of NZ_RZPQ01000006.1, forward strand.
AATGGATCGACGCGCAGCGCCAAGGGCCAGGGGAGAGCGCAAGCATGGCCAAAATTTAATCCAAATCGACACGAGATAGCCGGCAAAGCGTCATTGGCGGGCCATCATTGTCTCCCTATTTATGGGTCGCGGGTACGGCATTCGAGGAGACGACGGATGAACGACAGCATCAGCACCCTGGACGAGCTTTTGAGCGATCCGATGGTCCTGCTTGTGATGGAGCGCGATCGTGTGCGCCCCGAACAGGTGCGCATGCTGCTCGAACGGGCTCGCCGGCCTTCGACCGATGAGCCCGAAGTGCCGCCGGCGCATGTGATCGCCAGGACATGCCAGAAACTCTGGCTCTGCCCGTAGTCGCTTTGCGATTTTCGCTGTGTATCTCAAGCCGGCTCCAAGGTGGGCCGGTTTCGAACGGCGTGCACTTCGGCACGCCAGCTTACAAATCCGTAAATTGATTATCCGGCCCATGACGATAAGGCTTGCCCGGGATTGACCGATGGTCGGTCCACGCAACTCCGATCTCTCATGCACGGAATTCGATTTTGGCCGATATCTGCACACAAGGCCTGGATACGGGCTTCGTCGGCCTGGGGTTCGCCAAGGTGGCGTTCCTCGGCGTGGTGCAAGGCATCACCGAACTGTTGCCGATTTCCTCGACCGCCCATATGCGCATCGTGCCGGCCGTGCTCGGCTGGCAGGATCCTGGCTCCGCCTTCTCCGCCGCCATGCAACTCGCGGCTCTTGCCGCGGTGGTCAGCTATTTCTGGAGTGATGTCAGGAATATCCTGTTTGGTTCTTTCAACGCTCTGGCGCGACGCGATTTCGCCGACCGGCATTTCAAGCTGGCGCTCTGGATCGTGCTGGCGACGATCCCGATCGTCATCGCCGGCGTGGCGCTGTCTGGCGTGCTCAACGCCTGCAATTCGCCGCTACGCAGCCTGACGGTGATCGGCTGGGCCTGCATCGCAATGGCGATCCTGCTGGCGCTGGCCGAGATCTTTGCTCGTCACCGGCGCAGCATGGGGGGTGCGTCGCTGACCGATGCGCTGCTCGTCGGTGTTGCCCAGATCGGCGCACTTGTCCCCGGCGTGTCGCGCTCGGGCTCGACCCTGACGGCGGCATTGGGGCTCGGCTTCAAGCGGGCCGAGGCGGCGCGCTTCTCATTCCTGCTCGGGCTGCCTGCCATCGCGCTCGCCGGCCTCAAGGAACTCTGGGAACTGCACAAGGTCCATCTCGACGCCCATGGCTGGTCGGTGCTTGCTGTCGGGCTGGTCGTTGCGTCGATCTCCGCCTTCTTCGCCATATGGGGGCTGATGCACGTGCTGGAGCGTTTCTCGGCCTGGCCGTTCGTCATCTATCGCGGCCTGCTCGGCATCGTCTTGTTGTTGAGCGTCGCCATGGGATGGCTTGCCTAAGTCCAGAGCCTTTCACAGTCTCGCTTGAAACAGGTTATATCCGTACCGGACCTCGAACTTCGATTCCGGTAAGCGCATGGATTTCCTGACCCTCCTGCAATCATTGCCGTTGCTGCTGGCATTGGCCAAGGGCGCACTGCCGTCGGTGGCGGCATTTGGCATGGGATTTGGCCAGTGGACCGCTTCACTGCCGCCATGCCGGGACTTCACCTTCGAGGCGACCAGCTATCTCGTTTGCGAGGTCGATCCAAAACGATATCAGCTCGAGCTGTTCTGGAAGGATGCGGCGGGCAAGCCGTTTCAGTCGCTGCACAATCTGCATGCCACGCAACAGGCGGCAGGGCGCACCATGCTGTTCGGCATCAATGCCGGTATGTATCACCCGAACCTCGCGCCGGTCGGCCTCTATGTCGAGCGTGGCCAGGAGATGGCCTCGGTGAAAACGGGATCGGGAAGCGGCAATTTTTCCCTGCAGCCGAACGGCATTTTCTACATGCGCGACGGCAAGGCCGCGGTCCGCGCCACCAGGGATTTCGTGAAAAGGCGCCCGACCGTCGACTATGCGACGCAATCGGGGCCGATGCTGGTGATCGACGGCAAGCTGCATCCAAAATTCCAGGCTGACGGCACTTCGCGGAAAACCCGAGACGGTGTCGGGGTGCGAAAGGACGGCGTCGCGGTTTTTGCGATTTCGAACGGCATGGTGACCTTCCATGCCTTCGCCCGTCTGTTCCGCGATGCGCTCGGCTGCGACAACGCGCTCTTCCTCGACGGCACGATATCAAGCTTGTTTGCGCCTGCCATCGGCCGCAAAGACGACTATTGGAATCTCGGGCCGATGATCGGCGTTTTCAAAAAATCCTAGCCGGTTTCCATCGCGCTTGCCGCACGCGGTATGGGCGAAAAAAACTTGATTCAAACTTTATTGGTAATTTCTCATTCATAACTGATCTGGTTTGTCCGTCGGCTGTCGTTTTGCCCTCGGTCTGTTGTGTTTTGAGTACAGGTCCAGATGCGGATTCCGGGCGTCGTCAGTTTTTTGATCGCATCGCTATGCCTTGCCGGCTGCTCGTCGACGGCCGGCGTCGACGCGCTGGATTTGCAGAAACCGTCCAACGAGACCACCAGTTCCGTGATCCGGCCGCCGGCACCGATCGCCGCTGCTCCGGCGGCAAGGGGCAACAGGGCGGCAAGGGCCGGATTGGCTCCCATGTCTGACAACGGTCCGGGGGAAAAACCGCGCCCGTTCGGCTTGGCGGAGGAGGAAGAGACGGGCGTGTTTGCCGCGCCCGACGTGCCTGATCCCCAAGTGCCTGATGTCGGCGGGCTGCCGGTCGAGCCGGCAGCCTTGGTGTCGCCGCCCAAGCTGTTGACCCGCGCGGCACCGGCCATGCTGGCCGGGCCGCTCACCCGTTACGGATTTCGCGACGCCAAGCCGATCAATTTCGGCAAGGGTTCGCCTCGCCGCCTTGCAGTGCACGGCGTCGACGTCTCGCGTTGGCAAGGCAACGTCAACTGGGACAAATTGCGGGCCCAGGGCGCCAACTTCGCCTACATCAAGGCGACCGACGGTGGCGACCACCTCGATCCGATGTTCATGAAAAACTGGCGCAGCGCCGACGCCGCCGGCTTGAAGCGCGGCGCCTACCATTTCTTCTACTGGTGCCGCACGGCCGGCGAGCAGGCGGACTGGTTCATCCGCAACGTGCCCAGGGTCGAAGGCGCACTGCCGCCGGTGATCGACGTCGAATGGAACGGCGAGTCCAGCTGCAAGCGGCGGCCGTCGCGCGAAAAGGTGCTGGAAAAGATGCAGGTGTTCATGGACAAGCTGGAGCGGCATTACGGCCAACGTCCCATCATCTACACCGCGCCCGATTTCTACCGCGACAATCTCAGGGGCGAATTCCTCGACTATCCGTTCTGGCTGCGTGCCGTGGCCCAGCATCCGTCAAAGGTCTATCCCGGCCGCAAATGGCTGTTCTGGCAGTATTCCGGCTCCGGCCTGTCGCACGGCGTCACCGGCCGCATAGACCTCAATGTCTTCCATGGCGACGAACGGCAATGGCGCGCCTGGGCCGGCGGCCGGCAGACGGTAGCCGACGCCAACTGAGACAGTCGTCAGTCCCGGCGCACTTCGCTCTGCCTGATGTCCGCGGTCTGGGCAACGCGACATCGGGCTGCTCGATGGACACGCTTCCGCCGGCAGCATTCGCTGAGGAAAGTGTCCGGCTCTTTGACCGACATGGACGCATGGGAGGAAAGATGGGTGTGTCATCGGAGGCTCTGGCACAGAGCCGTCAAACGATCAGCGCTTACGAGGATTATGCGGAACAATATGATGCCATCGTGCGCCATGTTCCCAACGAGAGGGAGCAGGCATCGCTCAAGCGCCTGGTGGCAATCGCCGGTACAGGCGGCCGGATTCTGGAAGTCGGGTCCGGAGCCGGATACGACGCGGATTTTCTGGAGACTTTGGGTGTCAAAGTCCGGCGCACCGACGCGACCAAGCGGTTTCTGGAACTGCAGGCCGCGCGTGGCAAGCATGGCGAGTTGCTCGATCTCATCACCGATGATCTCGGCGGCCCCTACGACGCGGTTCTGGCCCTGTGCGTCCTCATCCATGTGCCTCGCGACGAGACCGACCAGGTGCTTGCCAAGATAGCCGGGTCGCTGCGCCCGGGCGGCGCCTTTCTCGTCTCGATGCGTAATGGCGACGGCGAGACATCAGGCGAATATCATACGGTCTACTGGCGCAGGGACGACTTCGCGGCCCGTCTCGAAGGCGCCGGGCTCGTCCTCATCAGGGACGATTTCAACGTCGGCCGCGATAGCGAAGAATGGAACACGTTCCTGGCCGTGAAGCCTGCATGACGCGGCGTGGGCTGTTGCCGTTTGCGCTGCTCAACCTTTTCAGATTTTGCGAATAAGCAAGACATTGCCGCAGCCTTGCTGTCTATGTGCGAGTTCCTGCACTCCTGGGGGGAGACGAGTTGGAACTCAAGATCATGCTTGTCGGCTTTGCCTGCGTGGTCGCGGGCGCGCTGTCGTTCATCACCTTCATGAAATGGCGAGAGGTGAAGGCACTCAGCCGCTGGCTGCCGACGCCGGGAAAGATCATTTCCTCGCGCGTCGAGGCACGTGAGGTCAGAAACTCGGGCGTTGGTTCGGACAGCACTGACACCACCGAAATGCGCAATTTTCCGGCGATCACCTTCGAATACAAGATCGGCGGCAAGAAATTTCAAAGCTCGCGCTACAGCGTGAAAGAGAATTTGGGGAATTTCGAAGTCACGGAGACCCTTGCCCAGTTTCCCCGCGGCGCGGAGGTGACTGTCTTCTACAATCCGGCCGATCCGAGCAAAGCGGTGATCGAGCGCACCCTGCCGGACGGCGCCTTCAAGTTCATGGTCCAACTCTCGGCCGGCCTAGTGTTCGGCGCGGTTGTGCTGGTGTTTTCCGTCGGCGGTGTTCTGGAGGCGATCGGGCCGCATTTGCCCAAACCGCAGAATCTCGGTGCCGCGGCGTTGCTGCTTTTTATGGGCTTGTTCATCCTGAGCATCGGTTTCGCCCAGAAAGCGTTGGCCGAGCAGGCGGCAAAATGGCCGATCGTGGTTGGCCGCATCGACACTTCAGGTCTGCAGGCGCTCCGAAACCATTCAGGCTATGGCCGCTGGCGCACCGTCTTCAAATCCCGCATCGTCTACTCCTATGGCGTCGCCGGCCAGCGCTACAGCGCCGATCGTGTAACGTTCGGCGCCACCGTGACCGCCTCGCTGTCCGGCCTCGTCGGCGGCCAGGCACGGCAGTATATCGAAGGCAGCAAGGTCGACGTCCACTATGACCCCGCCAACCCCGGCTCGGCAGTGCTCGAATGCCGGGTCCGGGGGCTTTGGCTGCTATGGACCTGCTCGGCAGGTTTTCTCGGTGGCGCGGCCTTTCTGCTCGGGCTGGTTTGAGCGTGCCAGCCGACTTCGCCAATGCCAATTCAGACGGCTCCGCATGGGATGCCTTTACCTTGACAGGATGCAGCGATGAATAGGGTGCGATCGATCATCTGGGCCTGCGCCCTGCTTGCATCCGCGACAATGTCCGCGATGGCAGACGAGCCGGCGCCGTCGCGCTCGCCGATCGACAAATGCGTCTGGGAAAGGTTGTCTGACAAAAATATCGGGCTGGCCGCCTGGGCGCAACGCTGCGACTTCGGCTTCCGCCAGATTCATTTCGAATTCGCCGACAACGCGCTTGCCATCAAATACAGCGACGGCGGCGCGGCCGATCCTCTCGTCGAACTGTTCGACATCATATCGGGTGAAACTGCCGAGGCTGCATTGCGCCGCCTGTTCCTGGAAAAAACCGACAAGACTGTCAGCGCCCGCTGCGTGCTGACGCCTTACACGCAGGGCACGGAGCCTGCAGGCGTCAAACGCTACTCATTCAGCCCTGACGCCTCCTATGCGGAAGAACTCAAAGCGCTTGCCAGTTCCGACGAGGTTCCCGAACCGCCCTGCGGCGACTGGGGTGAAATGCCTGACGGCATCCAGTATTTCGAGGTGCCGGCGGGTGAGGGGCACAGGCTTCTGTTTGTGCGCATCGGCCAGGACGAGCCATTGTTTGACGAGCAGACGCTTCGCGTTTTCCGGAGGGGGTGAGAAGCGCTTTCTCGCCAGGTCAGGCGGATTCGGTCATGGCACCGATCCGCCGGTAGACGAACGGTTCTTCTCTCGAAGGAGCTGTGGCAATGCGCTTGGCTTCGTCGATCAGCATTGCCATGCGAGCATGGATCGGCGATTTCGCGCAAGCGGGGTCCGTTGCAGCGGCATCGCCGGCGATCGCCATCGCCTGGCAGCGGCAGCCGCCCCAGTCGATCTCGCGCCGCTCACAGCCGCGACAGGGTTCCTGCATCCAGTCCGTGCCGCGAAAGGCATTGAACCCCGGTGAATCGGCCCAGATCGAGGACAGCCTGCGTGGTTCGAAACGCTCGAAGCTGAGCGACGGGATCGTCTGTGCGGCATGGCAGGGCAGTACGGTGCCGTCAGGCGTCACCATGAAGGCGTCCCGCGCCCAGCCGCCCATGCACGGCTTGGGATAGATCGCGAAATAGTCCGGCGTCACAAAATCGATGTTGATGATGCCGGCCAGTCGCTCCTGTGCCTCCGCAACGATCTCCGCCTGCCTGTCGACCGCTTCACGCTCGGGCATCAGTTGGTCGCGATTGGTCAACGCCCAGCCGGCATACTGCACATTGGCGATCTCGAGCCTCTCCGCGCCCAGCGAAAGGGCGAGATCGATGAATTCCGGCACTTCCTCGATGTTATGGCGATGGATCGGTGCGTTGATGGTAAGAGGCAGACCGGCAACGCGCGCGCGGCGTGCCGTCTCCAGCTTCTTTTCGTGAGCGCCCTTGTGGTTGCCGATGCGATCGGTGGTCGCCGGCCGCGCGCCCTGAAAGCTCAGTTGCAGATGGTCGAGGCCGGCTTCGGCAAATGCCTCGATACGGCCCTCGACGATGCCAACGCCCGCGGTAATCAGATTGGTGTAGACGCCGCGCCCCGCAAGCCCGGCGATCAATTGCTCGAGGTCGCGGCGCAGTGTCGGCTCGCCACCGGACAGATGCACCTGGAGCACTCCCAGATCGGCGGCCTCCGAGAACAGGGCGAGCCAGGTCTCTGTGTCGAGTTCGCGATTGGCCTTCAGCAGTTCCAGCGGATTGGAGCAATAAGGGCATTGCAGCGGGCAGCGATGCGTCAGTTCCGCCAGCATGCCGATTGGAGGGAGGAGGGGCGTGCTCATAACCTCACCAGCAGCTTGTCCGACCATTCCTGCAGGAAGGCGAGGACGTCGGTCGCCACGGCCTCCTGTTCGGCCTCATAATCCGCGGCAAGGCCAGCAATGATATCGCCTGCCGTTGACCGTCCATCGCAGCGGCGCAAAATATCGAGACTGACATCGTTCGGCCAGAATATCTTTTCGGGTGAAAGCACGGCGAATGCCTGCCGCACGGAATCGTATTGTATGCGCACGTGTTTCGGCAGCGAAGGTACCGATCGCAACGACACCACGGCTCTTTCGCGCAGCGCCATCATTGGGCTGCCTCGGGCTGGAAGGCGCCGGGCGGTATGTTTCCCTGCTCGCCATAGGCGTGTTGAAGCGCGTCAAGCATGGCCCAGAGTATATCGCATTTGAACACCAGTGCATCGATTGCCTGCTGCTGGCGCTCCGCCGTATCGGCATGGCTGAGCACGTAGGCGAGGGCGAAGTCGGCGTCACGCGAGGCCTGTTCGGGCCGTTGCCTGAAATAGGCCAGCGTGTCCTCGGTGATGTAGTCGTATTTGGCCAGCATTGCCGGCACCCGCTCGCCGATGATGAGTGGCGAGAACATCTCGGTCAGCGAGGACGCGACCGCCTCGAACAACGTCCGGTTTGTGCAAAAGGAAAGGTAAGCGCCCACCGCGAAGCGCGTCGCCGGCAGTGCCAGCCTTTCGCTCTTCACGGCCTCGGCGTCCAGGCCGAGCGAAGTTGCCAGATGCAGCCAGCGCGCGATGCCGCCGCTCCAGCCGTCCTCGCCGTCATGATCCTCGATCCGCTTGCGCCACGCGGCGCGAAACGCTGGATCCTCGGCATGCACGAGTATCATGGCATCCTTGCGCGGGATGACCGCCTGATAGCAATAGCGGTTCAGCGCCCAGGCCTTTATCTCGGCCTTCGACAATGCGCCGCTGGTCATCCTGTGGTGAAAGGGATGGCGATTGTGATAGCGCTCGGCGCCAACCTGCCTCAGCACGGCTTCGAGAGCGCTCTTGGAGAGTCCGCCTTTGGCTGCATCGCGGAAGTCGCTCAAAATTCCATCTCCATACCGTCGCTTGCGATTTCCCAGCCGGCCGCCTTGACCGCCGCGTGCTCGGCGGAATTCTCGTCAAGGATGGGATTGGTGTTGTTGATGTGGACGAAGACGCGACGGCCGACCCTCACATCGGCCAAGCCTGCGATCGAACCCGATTCTCCCGAGATCGCCAGATGCCCCATGCGCGCGCCGGTTTTCTGACCGACGCCGGCGACGATCATCTCGTCGTCGGTATAGACCGTGCCGTCGAACAGAAGCCAGGCGGCATCGGTGAGACGCGTGCGCAAGGCCGCATCGATGCGCGCGCAGCCCGGAATATAGAAGACGGAGCCGCGGCTGCCGATGCCGGCAATTCGGACTCCGATCGTATCACCTGCGTCGGAGCTGAAATTGGCATCCGGATGGTCTCTATCCTCCAGATAGAGTGCTATCTTCCCGGGCACTGGAAAGGGCTCGATCATTACGCCGGTCTCGCGGCCTTCTGCGTCGCAAATGGCCAATTCTTTCGCCGGCGGCAGGATGCGCCGCGGCACAAGCGCTGGATCGAGAACGTTGAAAATCGAATTCGCCTCCAGCGTCGCCAGAACCTGCGCCGTTGCATAAATGGCGAAAGGCTGCCGCTCGCGCAGGCTGAGCAGTCCAGCGATATGATCGACATCGGCGTTGGTCAGCACCACCGCGCGAATAGGCGTGGAGCGCAGCGGCGCATCGCCCGCAGGCTGCAGTTCAGGTGTTGCAGCGATTTGCTGGCGAATGTCGGGCGAGGCATTGAAAAGAACCCAGCCGAACCCGTCCGCGGAGGCGGCGATACTGGACTGGGTTCGTGAATGCACCCCGGCCATGCCGGTGCGAGCCGCACGACTCAGACGGTAGTTGCAGTTCCATTGCGGAAAGCCGCCGCCCGCCGCCGATCCGATGATCCTCAAATGCATGAAAATGCCCGCGCGCCGGCTTCTCTGACCTGCAGGCAATTTGCAGTCACAAAAAACGCTTCGCGCGCTTTGCGTGCGTCAAAATCTTTCACGAAAATCCATGGGGCGAGGGGATGCGCGCCCCTGTCGCCAGGGACGCGCACCTCTGCGGCCTACTTCTTGGGAGTAATTTCAGCAGGCAGATACCGTGAAATTTCGAAGCCAGCGGCAACCTGACACATGGTCGGTTTTTTCCAGTTCTTCTTCATGACATTTCTCCTCTTAATACCAGCCCGAAGGGACCGATCCTGTCGTTAGCCAACCATTGCAGGGCACCGACGCAATGGCTCGTCCATCAAGTCTCAAAATGGACAAATGAAACAATAGGTTTTGAAAAGTTGAAAACCAACTATCGAGAATAATTGCAGTCCTTACTTCAATTGTTCGTTGTATAGGGTTTTTTCTCCTCCAGTGGAAGGTTTGCATCTTCCCACCCATCAGCGCCGAGCGGATACCAGATTACCGAACTGTAGCCCCACTCGACGGCCCGTTTCGCCGCATTCCACGACATCCAGCAATTCGTCATGCAGTAGAACAGAATCGCGCGCGACTTGTCCGTCCCGGCCTTGGCCTCGAGGCCTTGGCGAAAATAGCTGGCGGTCTCCTGCGAAATAGCGCCGTATCCCACATTGGCCAGCCATATGCTGCCTGGGATGTCCTTTCTGACCTTGTCCCTCCATATGGTTCCTGCCGGCAAATTGGTCGGTTTGGGCGTGTCCGGCATCACGTCGAAGAAGATCGCCTTTTTCGCCCGCCACAGCGCTTCCGCTTCCACCGTCGTCACCACCCTCGCGCCTTGCAGCGTCCGCGGCACCGGCGCCCGATAGTCGTCCATCCGGAAACCGCTGGGTTCGGCGACATCGCCAGCCCATGTCGGCTCGGTCAGACCCAGAAGGCTCGCGGCGACCAGCAAGAAAATAGTCTCCCTTCCATTCATTGGGTAATCAGGTTGTCGTGTTCGTCGATCAGCGGCACGTTATAGCTCAGCAGGATCCTGGTGATCTCCGCCTGGTTTTCCCTGATCACTCGGTTGAGCGTCCGCTTCCATTCCTGGTCGGACGGACGTACGCCCATGGTAATGCGGTAAGACATGCGCGAGCCGGTTTTTTCCTTCACCAGTGGAACGATCGTCACATCAGCTCCGAGTTCCTTGGCATAGTAACCTGCCATCGGTCCCCACAGCACCGCCGCATCGATCTTGTGTGCCAGCATGTCCTTGATCATGACCTCCCCCATGGATGGGGTGACGCGGGTATCCACCGCAAGCGGATAGATCTTGGCGGTCCGCAGGAGCTTGTTGGCGGCCATGTTGGCGGTTGGCGGCGTGCTTTCAACGACGCCGATCGTCTTGCCCTTGAGTCTGGGATCCTCGATCGTTTCCACGCCTTCCATATCGTGGCTTTTCGGATGCACAAGCACATAGGCGGAGCGATAGTAGGCGTTGGTGTTCTGCACCAGCTCATCGCCCTGGGCATAGCCCATGATGATGTCGCATCGGTTGGCCCCCAACGTATTGCGCACGAAGCCGGTGATCGTGGGAAACCAGGTGTAGGAGACGGACTTGCGCCCGGTTTTCGCGGCAACCAGCTCTGCCAGCTTGTTTTCGAATCCTTCGCCGCTCTTGTCGGTGAAGGGCATATTCGAGGGATCGGCGCAGACGCGCAAGATGTCGGGGTCGACCAGTTCTCCCGCCGCACCAAGGCCGGCGCTTTGCGCATGCGCATTCGACGGCAGCAAGGCGAGCGTGCCGAGGATCGGCAGAACGACGCGCAGCTTCAATGCATCGCGGCCAATCATGTCACCCACCCATGCAGGATGCTTCGGCATCCTTCGCCGCCTGGGCCTTGTCTTCGTGCTTGGGCGGCCGTCCGCGGGGCGCCGCGCCATCTGCGCGCGCGCGCAGGTAGATGTAGAGGTCGTCCATGTAGCAATAGACATTCTTGTTGTCGCCAAAGGCAGGCATGACGTTTTCCTTGCCGCCGCCGACATTCTTGCGGCCCTCGGCGACGATCGAGAGGAACGTGCCGTAATCCATGTTTTTCAGGCTGTTGACCAAAGCCGGCGCATAGCTCGAACCTGTTGCATCCTGTCCGTGGCAGACATGGCAATCGGAGTGATACCGGCGGTAGCCGCTGAACGTGTACCAATCGACGGTTCCGTTTTCGATATTGTAGGTCGGATTTCCATCCGCATCCAAATACTTGCCGCCTTCTTCCTTCACCGCCTTGGCTTTTTCCATGCTGTCGTCGGCCTGGGCGACGCCTGAGCTTGCCAGAGGCAGCAGAGCCAGGACCAAAGCCGAAATTACAATGCGAACGGACATTCAAACTTCCTTCATTTGCCAATGGACACGGTTTTGCTGGCGCGACCGGCATTGATCGGTGTTTTGGGTGCGTAACCGAATCGAGAGCCCGGCCATGGCTTCCGGATGATCCGGGCTCTCGTTCTTCAAGCCTTTGGTCTCACAAGACCTGAGGCGTTCTCAAGGTTCCCAGCGCATCAATCCGGGAGACCGAAGACGGTGAGCTGACCGCCCAGCGTCGTGTAGTCGGCAAGTGCCGCGTAGCCACCGACGGCACCAAGACCAGCGGTGCCAACGACGGCGGCCTCATCGCCTTGGGCACGGCCCTGATCGACGGCGCCATGCCAGGCAGCGGCGTTATCAGGCGAAAGCAGGCCGCCTGCCAGGCCAATACCTGCCCAGCCGCCAACACCCGACAGAACGGCGATGTACTGCTTGCCGCCCTGCTCGTAGGTCGTGATGTTGCCGATGATGCCGGACGGGGTCTTGAACTTGTAGAGTTCCTTGCCGTCCTTATCGACCGCCTTGATGTAGCCTTCGAGCGTGCCGTAGAAGACGACGTCGCCATCCGTGGCCAACGCGCCAGACCACACCGAGAACATCTCGGGCTTCGACCAGACGATCTCACCCTTGGCTGCATCCCAGGCAATGAAGTTGCCCATGCTGCCGTCGCCGCCAGGGGCCGGGTACATCGACACGGTGGCGCCAACATAGGGCTGACCGGCGGTGTAGCTTACCTTGTAAGGCTCATAGTCCATGCAGACATGGTTGGTCGGGACATAGAACAGCCCGGTCTTCGGCGAGTAGGCGGCCGGCTGCTGGTCTTTGGTTCCAAGCGCGGCCGGGCAGATGCCGGTCGAGTTGGTGTCTTCGCCGTTTTGCTGGGTCGAATATTTCGCCACGACCTGCGGGCGGCCATACTGATCGCTCTTTGGGTCCATGTTGACTTCCGTCGCCCAGTTCACCGACGGATCGTATTTTTTGGCGACGAGAAGGTCGCCGCTGGCGCGATCCATGGTGTAGGCAAAGCCGTTGCGGTCGAAATGCACCAGCACATCGTGCTTGGCGCCGTTGACCTCCATGCCGTCGACGAGGATCATCTCATTGACGCCGTCATAGTCCCATTCGTCATGCGGGGTCATCTGGTAGAGCCATTTGGCAACACCCGTGTCCGCATCGCGGGCCATGATCGTCATCGACCAGCGATTGTCGCCGGGGCGTTGTACGGGGTTCCACGTCGAGGGATTGCCGGTGCCATAGTAGACCAGGTTCAGCTTGGGATCATAGGAATACCATCCCCATGTCGTGCCGCCGCCTGTCTTCCACTGCTCGCCTTCCCAAGTGTTCGTGCCGGAGTCCTTGCCCACCGGCTTGCCGAGATGCGTGGTCTTTTCGGGATCGATCAGGGTGTCTGCGTCCGGACCTTCCGAATAGGCTTTCCAGGCGAGTTTGCCATCTTTCAGATTGTAGGCGGCCAGCCAGCCGCGAACACCGAATTCGGCGCCGGAGACGCCGATGAGCACCTTGTCCTTGACGACGACGGGGGCAGCCGTACCGGATTCGCCTTTGCCGCCATCGGTCTGGTCACCGTTCTTGACCGACCAGACGACCTTGCCGGTCTTCGCATCGAGGGCGACGACCGTGGTGTCGGCCTGATTGAGAATGATCTTGCCGTCACCATAGGCAACACCGCGATTGACCGTATCGCAACACATGATCGGAATGACGTTGGGATCCTGCTTGGGTTCGTATTTCCAAAGGATCTTCCCGTCATTCTTGAGGTCGAGCGCAAAGACATTGTTCGGGAAAGGCGTGTGGACATACATCACATCGCCGATGATAAGCGGTCCACCCTCGTGGCCTCGCAGCACGCCGGTGGAAAAGGTCCACTTGACCTGCAGGTTCTTCACATTGTCCGCAGTAATCTGGTTGAGTTTGGAATAGCGGGTGTTGGCGTAGTCACCCGTCTGCATTGCCCAGTTCTTCGAATCCGAAGCCAGCTTTGCAAGGTCCTCGTTAGCCGACGCCGTATAGGCCGCGCCGAGCGACAGAAACGCCGCAGTGGTTAGAATATAGGTAGCTTTCGTAAGTACACGCATCCGAATTCCTCCCGAGGTTCATAGTGATGAATCATTTGCTGAGCCCACAAGGGCTTGCCCAAGCGATTCACGGGGGGGAAATATTTCCGGCAGCGTGTCACGACCTAAGCCAGATGTGCAGAGGGCACCGTTACTGCCCACCTCACCTTGGCCTACGAAAGACTGTCGCCGCTCCCTAATGACGGTGACGCCCTTGAAGCCGGAAACAGGGTGAGGCTATGTCATCGCAAAACGCTAGGCAAGCAAAAAAGCCTGGGTGTCTTTTTGCACCGCAATATCGTGAATGATGCGGTGCAATATAAGGAAATAACTAGGACAGTATTGGTTAGATAAAGTATTTCTACTAGCTAAATAACGGTTGACCGCATAAAATTTGATTATTTTTTGAGTTTTACATTTCACCTAAGCAAGGATTTTATTTAGCGGTATTCACTTCGATGTCTCGGCCTGGCCATCTACGTGCTGCATGGAGAATCGATAGTGGGCCAAGCATGAGATGATCGTTGGAGTTGGGGTGTGGAGCGGGCCATCAGGCCGCCATGCGGAACCACGGTCGATGAGTACCGCATTCCTCCTTTGGTCGTATACGGAAGCCATGGGCGCTTGACTGACTCTGCGGCTCGTTGCCAACTGCCACGGTGATCCCGACTTGGCACATCGCGCCCAGGCTAACCGGAGGTTTTCCCATGATCAGATATGTTGGATTTTCGACCTTGCCGCTGCTCCTGGCCGCGCCGCTGGCCTTCGCAAACCCGGCGGGCGCCGCGGGAGATTACCCGACAGCAACGATTGCCGATTACGTGCTCGGCTGCATGCAGACGAACGGCCAGACACGTAAGGCGCTGGAAAGCTGTTCCTGCTCGATCGACGTCATCGCCTCGATCCTTCCGTACGACCACTATGAGAGGGCCGAGACTTTCAAGAGTATGTCTTTGACCACAGGCGAAAACGCTGGGCTGTTTCGCGAAAGCGCACCGGCGAAGGCCGCCCGTACCGAATTGAAGCGCGCGCAGTCGGAAGCCGACGTGCGCTGCTTTTAGAGCCTGCTCCCTCCGCAAGCCGGATGGAGTTCCATCCTTTGCCTGGACATGATCCTCCCGAAATGAGCTTCACTTCGGGGATCGAGCTGGCAAGCATCCGGCATTACGGCGCAAGAGGGATACTTTAGAGACCTGCTGTCTCCAGGGGCCACTGATTGCGGAATGTTTTGCCATCCGTGTCGGTCGCTTCCACCTGGATTTCGCCGTTGCCATGCACGGTGAAATCGAACCGGAAATTGGGGTCTTCCGAAATCGATATTCCACCTTCCATGGAGAGGATCGGCCGGCCGGCTTGCGAGATCGACAGTTTCTGAACAAAATGCGCCGGTATGAAATACTGGGTCAGCGGATCCCGCTGCAGGCCCGAATTGTTAGGGTGCCGGATCATCAACTGCAGTTCCTCAGTCTTGGTCATCGTCTCTTTGGGCGGGAACTGGCGCAGCTTCATCTGACCCATCGTCGCGTTGGCCTCGTCCTGGTTCTTGACCGCAGGGGCGGAGCATCCGCCTGATGCCTTGACGAAGGTCTGCATCATATGGAGCTGGCCGCTCTGCGTCTCAGCGATGGCACGCAGATAGGAATAGTCGTTGACGCGCACGCGCGTCGACAGATGCGTCACGCCGGCATCCTTGCCGAGCTGGAACGTTGCCGCCACCGGTGCAGGGTTGGCATCGATGATCAAGGTAACGGATTTGATGCCGTCCGGCGCCTTGGCTGGATCGAGATAGATGTCCACGGGCACGATGGCGGCATCCTGCGCCCGCTTCGGCGCTTCGATCCTGACGACGCCGGTATCGACCAGAATTGCCCGATCGCCGAACACGTCGCCCTTCAAGTCATGCCAGATTCTGTCCGAGGACGCGGTTGTTTGCTGTGCGCTGGCGGTTCCGGAGGAACCGAGCAGCGTGCCGATGGCCAAGATGATCGCGACAAAAACGGATGCGAGCGGCAAAGCGAGCTGCCGGCTCGAGTAAGGGTGATTTTGCATTTCGATGCCTCCACCAATGCAGAGAGGTGGTGCCCAGGCTGGCGTTGAGGATAAGCCTTTGGCGACGCCTTGGCAAATCGCCGTGCCTTACAGCTGCTGGACGCATGTCGGCATCGTCTATTCCCACTCGAGTTCGGCAAATGCGGCCGTTGCGTTGCGCTGGTTGTAGTCGTCGAACAGGTGCCAATTATCCCGTTCGGTTTCGCCAGCGGTTTTGACTGCTTCGCGCAGCGGCGTTCCGTCGGCGATCGCCTTTCGGATATCGCGCGCCAGAATCTCGAAATAGCGTCGCTCCCCCGCCAGCGCCTGTGGCCAGTCGGCCGTTACAGGACCATGACCTGGAACGACGCGCGTGGCGTCGATCGCGGTGAGCGCATCCATCTGGCGGAGCCATCCAAGCAGTGATCCGTCGAGCGTCGGCAAGGAGCCCATGAACACGAGATCGCCGGCAAAAAGCGTTCTGGTCGCGGTATCGAATACGGTCAGGTCGTTGTCGGTGTGCGCCGCCTTCCATGCCCGCAGTTCAATCATGCGCCCGCCGAGGTCGAGTTGCAGGCGATCGTCGACCAGCATGGTCGGCGGCACGATCTCGATCCCCTCCATCAACGCCTCGCCAAGCTGTTCGCGATAGTTGTGCAGATAGAACGCTCCACGCGCCTCGAGAGCACGCGGCAGATTGCGGTGACCGACGATGGTCGCGCCGATCTTCCGGAATGCCGCATTGCCGAAGATGTGGTCGGGATGCATGTGGGTGTTGACCAGGAAGCGAACCGGCTTTGCTGTCAGCTTTCCGATCGCGGCGAGAAAGGCCTGCGCCTCGATCAGGCTGCCACCGCTGTCGATGACGGCAACCGCATCGGTGCCGATGACGGCGCCCAGATTGCAGATCGCACCGTTGTTGGCGGCGGTCATCAATTCATCCGCGCCCTGGAAGGCGAAGACGCCGTCGGCGATTTGCGTGGTCGAGAACCGCAAGCTGCCGCCTGCGGCCAGAACGGCTCGTCCGAGGCAGCATGGCAGCAAGGCGGCGCTGGCAGCGGTGCAGGTGAAGCCACTCACAAGCCTGCGTCTTAGCCGATCAACCGACATGAAGGCCTCCGATATGCATTTCGCCAGCAGGCGATCAGGTGACGTCCGGAAATCTATGATGGAACGACCGCAGGAGGTCGCTCATCACCTGCGAATTGCGATGTTGCCGTGGCAACCGTACGTCGAACACGCCGAGCACATGGGTTGGCCGTGGCGCGAGCACGATGATGCGGTCCGACAGCATCAGTGCCTCGCGTAGATTGTGCGTCACCATCAAGGCGGTCGTTGGCCGTGCCGACCACACGGTCAAAAGCAGATGCCGAAGCCGCTCGGCGGTCTGTTCGTCGAGCGAGACAAAAGGTTCGTCCAGGAAAAGCACCGCCGGCTCGGTGGCGAAAGCCCTGGCAAGTGCTGCCCTGCGCGCAAGGCCGAGCGACAGTTCGGCAGGATAGAGCGAGCGCATGCCGGCGAGGCCGAGCGTGTCGAACAGCCCGTCGAGATTTTTCGCTCTCAAGCTTTTGGGCAACGCCAGCCTGACATTCTGTTCCACCGTTCGCCACGGCAGCAGGGTCGGTTCCTGGAATACGGCGGCGATGCGGTTCGAACCTCCTTGCGGCAACTGAAAGGAGCCGGAAAAGTCTTTGTCCAAGCCAAGCAGGATACGCAGCGTCGTGGTTTTGCCGCAGCCCGACGGTCCCAGCAAGCAGGCGAATTCGCCTTGCCGGACCTCGAAGGAAAGGTCCTGAAGCGCCGTGATCGAGACGCCTCGCGTGGACCTGAAGGTCTTTTCGGCGATGTCGACCTTAAGCGGGACGACGGCGCCAACGGGTTGCATGTCGTTCAACGGGCTGCAC